>JBAXKR010000032.1:0-9214 GCA_037135235.1 bacterium
GTTTTGAATTGACTTATCTATTTGCCTATTTCTATCCATTACTCTAATGTAAGAATTAACTAGTATATTCTAGCATATCATGTCAGAAATAACTAGTCTTTTCTGACATTGAAGATACTTTCCAAAAGGAAGGAATATATTACAAAACATATATCCCCTCTGATAATTTCCAATTTTTGTGGTATAATCCTCGGATGTCCCTTGAAAATATTGTCATAAAAAACGCTAAGGTTCATAACCTTAAGAATATTTCTCTGGAACTTCCAAAGAATAAGCTTATCGTATTCACTGGACTTTCTGGATCGGGAAAATCTTCATTAGCTTTTGATACCATATATGCAGAAGGTCAAAGAAGATATGTAGAAAGTTTATCTGCTTATGCAAGACAATTCTTAGGTTTAATGGAAAAACCAGATGTTGAATACATTGAAGGACTTTCTCCTGCAATATCTATTGATCAAAAAAGTGCAGGACATAATCCAAGATCAACTGTTGGAACCGTTACAGAAATATATGACTATATGAGACTCCTTTTTGCAAGAATTGGGAAACCATATGATCCTAAGACTAATAAGCCACTTGTTTCTCAAAGTGTACAAGAAATAGTAGATAGAATACTGGATCTTGGAATAGAAAAGGAAGCAAAAATACTACTACTTGCCCCAATTGTAAGAAATAGAAAAGGAACATATGAAGAACTATTTCAAAAGTTTCTAAGTAAAGGATACTCAAGAGTAAGAGCAGATGGAATGATCCACAACTTGGAAGATGACATAAAATTAGATAGATTTAAGATACATAATATAGAGATAGTAATAGATAGATTATTAATAAACAAAGAGCAAGCTAAACTTAATGCTAGATTCCTAGCAATTAAGAAAGAAAATGTTAAGGAAGAATTAGAAAGTGATAAAACATTAAATGAATTTGCAACATTCAAAAAAAGACTTACAGATTCAGTTGAACTATCACTTAATGTTGGGGAAGAAATAATGCTAGTTAGTATTCTTACTGATGAGAAAAATACTGATTTAGAATTTTCTGAAAACTATGTTCTTTCAGATGGAACTTCATTTCCAAAGCTAGAACCAAACCTATTCTCCTTTAACGCACCAAATGGTGCTTGTCCTAATTGTGCTGGACTTGGGAATATTTCTGAAATAGATCCTGACCTCATATACAATCCACACCTAACTATTGCTGAAGGAGCTATATATCCATGGTCTAAAATGTGGGATTCAATGAATAGCTGGAATAGAAAAGTAATGGAAACTGTTTGTTTAAATCATAAAATAAACATAAAAGCTCCAATGGGAGAACTTACCAAAAAAGAATTAGAAATTGTTTTCTATGGAGTACCAGAAGTTGTTAGAGTCGAGACATTAAAGGGAAATGTATACAATGCAAAATTTGAAGGAGTTATTACAAATCTTGCAAGAAGATATAAAGAAACGGAAAGTGATTACATTCGAGGGGAAATTGAGCAGTACATGAGAGAGCGAGTTTGTCCAACATGTAAAGGAGCAAGACTTAGAAAAGAATCTCTATTCGTAAAGATTATGGATAAGAATATTCTTGAGATTAATTCGATGACAATAAATGAAGGAGTTAGTTGGGTTAAGAAGCTTCAAGAAGGAGATACTCTTTCAGAATCTTACAAGTTGATTTCAAAACAAATATTAAAAGAACTTAATTCAAGACTAGGATTTTTAATATCTGTTGGATTAGACTATCTAACACTATCAAGAACAGCAAGAACACTATCAGGTGGAGAAGCTCAAAGAATCAGATTAGCATCTCAAATCGGATCAGGCTTAAGTGGAGTACTATACGTTCTCGATGAGCCATCAATTGGACTTCATCAAAAAGATAACTCCAAACTTATTAAAACTCTTAAGTATCTTAGAGATCTTGGTAATACTGTAATTGTTGTAGAACATGATGAAGATACCATTATGAATGCAGATTGGATAACAGATATAGGGCCAAAGGCAGGAGAACATGGTGGAGAAGTTATTTTTAATGGAACACTAGGAGATTTTCTCAAAACCAAAACAAGTATTACTGCAGATTACATTACAGGGAAAAGAACGATCAACAAAGAAGATATATTAGCTAAAACAGAACTTGTAGAGAAAGACCTTAATGATCTTGAAGTAGAATCCTTCAAAACAGGCGACTATATGATGAGTAAGAAGAATAAGCTTATGATGCAAAAGATGAAACTAAAGCTTAAAGATGAAGAACCAAAAACTTCCACTCAAAAATATATTGAAATAATTGGAGCAGCTGAGAATAACCTCAAGAATATTGATGTACATATTCCTGTTGGGAAATTTGTATGTGTAACTGGATCATCAGGAAGTGGAAAATCGACATTAATAAATGACATTCTTGCAAAGAAATTAATGAATCACTTTTACAAGAGTAAGGAACTTCCAGGTAAGCATAAAGAAATAAAAGGACTAGAAAATATTGATAAAGTAGTAGTAATAGACCAATCTCCAATTGGAAGAACTCCTAGAAGTAATCCTGCAACATATACTGGTGTCTTTAACTTTATTAGAGATATATTCTCACAAACTAAGGAAGCTAAAATGAGAGGATATGGTCCTGGAAGATTCAGTTTTAATACTAAAGGTGGAAGATGTGAGAAATGTTCAGGAGATGGAGTAATTAGAATTGAAATGCAATTCCTTCCAGATGTATATGTAACTTGTGAGGAATGTAGTGGAAAAAGATACAATAGAGATACCTTAGAGATAGATTTTAAGGGAAAGAACATAGCAGATGTCTTAGAGATGACTATTGAAGAATCTCTTAAATTCTTTGATAATATTGCCTTTATTAAGAATAAACTAAAAACTCTAGATAAAGTAGGGCTTGGATATATTAGGATGGGTCAATCAGCAGTAACATTATCTGGTGGAGAAGCACAAAGAGTAAAACTTGCAACTGAACTTGCTAAAAAGCAAACAGGTAAAACTCTATACATACTAGATGAACCAACAACAGGACTTCATTTCTATGATATTGAGCATCTTTTGGTAGTACTGCATTCCCTTGTCCAAAAAGGAAATACAGTTCTTGTTATTGAACATAACCTTGATGTAATCAAGACAGCAGATTATGTCATAGACCTAGGTCCAGATGGAGGAGACAAGGGAGGAGAAGTAATATTTGAAGGAACAATTCCAGAACTTCTAAAGAACAAAAAAAGCTACACAGCAGAGTGGTTAAAGAAAACCATTCACAATTAAGTAAGTGCTGTAGTATACTTTAAAGACTAATTATTGGGGAATCGTCTAATGGCAGGACAACAGCCTTTGAAGCTGTCTATCTTGGTTCGAGTCCAAGTTCCCCAGCCAATCTTCCATTACTCTTGAATTCAGCAAACTTGTTATATTTTCTCCATTTTGAAAAGCATTGTAATATATTTTGCCCAATGATACGCTAGATACCTAACAACTTTTAGGAATTCGAAATGCATACATCAATTAACATAGGAAGAGAAGTAAATACTTTCATAAATAAAATTAACAAGAGAGTTAGTAATATAGTTTCAAAGTATGGAATAACTGGACCTCAAGCTCATATATTAAATTTCATTTTCAATAAATCAATTAAGGAAGAAGTATTACAAAAAGATATTGAAAAGGAATTCGATATTAGGAGATCAACTACAACAAATGCTTTACAAAATATGGAAAAGAAAGGGCTTATCATTAGGCAAAATGTTTCGAAAGATGCAAGATTAAAGAAAGTGTTACTTACAGATAAAGGGCTGAAGATTCAAAAAGAAGTTAGTAAGGTTATATATCAATCTGAAAAGGCATTACAAGACTCACTTACCAAAGATGAGTTTAATTCCTTGATTAAGATAATTTTGAAATTATCAAAAATAAATATTTAATTTTATTCATTATGAAAAACAAACTCCTATTAATTGCAAAAATACTAGCAGTAATTATAATCACTAGCTGTTTAGGAATATTACTCATATATCTCTATTTATGTCGAACAGTTGCAATTTCTACTACAAAGAAAGATCCTGCCAAAGCTAGCACATATTCGATTGTAGATACTGCACAAAGTTCATATTGGAATAGTGAAGGATCTGAAATTATCAAGCCTTCACAAAACGAAAATTTCTATGGACAAGATGCTGAATTTCAAAACAATATGCCATCATATAGAGACAATGGTGACGGAACAATTACAGATAATGTAACCGGACTTATGTGGACTCAAAGTCTGGATCTTAATGGAGATGGTCAAATAAATTCTTTAGACAAGCGAACCTTACCAGATGCAATAACAAGCTCCAAAACATTAAATGTTGGAGGTTATTCTGATTGGAAAATTCCAACTGTTAAAGAGCTATATTCTCTAATAAATTTTAACGGTGTTGATGGAAAGATATATGATTCTACAAATGCAAAACCATTTATTGATACAAACTACTTTAAATTTGGATATGGAGACACTAGTGCAGGGGAAAGGAATATTGATGCCCAAGTAGCAACACAAACAATTTATGTTGATAAAACATTTATTGGATTTCAAACCATGTTTGGTGTGAATTTTGCTGATGGTAGAATCAAAGGATATCCATTAACAGTCTCCATGACTGGAATTACTGAAAGTAAATTCTATATTTACTATGTTCGTGGTAATAATTCTTATGGAATAAATGATTTTAGTGATAATAAAGATAAAACAATTACTGATAATGCAACTAATTTAATGTGGTCGAAAGATGATAGTGGAACAGGGATGAATTGGGAGGAATCCTTAAAGTGGGTGCAAACCAAGAATTCAGAAAATTATCTAGGGCATAGCGACTGGAGACTTCCAAACATTAAGGAGTTACAAAGTATTGTAGATTATTCCAGATCTCCTTCTATCACAAATTCAGCTTCGATAGATCCGATTTTTAATATAACGAAAATAAATAACGAGAATGGTGTTGAAGATTATGGATACTTCTGGTCATCAACTACTCATATATCTGTAAGTGATACTGGAAATTTGTCAACAGGTTACCAATCTTCATATATTCCTTTTGGACGTGGTATTGGTAAAATGATTGGCATTTGGATGGACGTTCATGGTGCTGGTTCACAAAGAAGTGAGCTAAAATCGGGTAATGCATCTGATTATCCAGATGGTTTCGGTCCACAAGGTGATGCAATTAGAATTAATAACTATGTAAGATTGGTTAGAGAAGTTAAATAGAATGGAATTACTTCAAATTCAGAATTATTGGAATATCCAAAGTTTCTTTTTGAAATAGTGATTCATTTACTTCTTCTAACTTACAAACTCTCCCTCCATTATTTAAATAGAACTTAACAGTATGTTCTGACTCAGTTGCAGAAATGTATATTTGTTTTGCTCCTAAACTAAGTGCATGTGATTTTGCTTTTTCTAGCAATGTTTTTCCAACACCATTTTCTCGGTAGTTATTATCTACATGCAGAAAGTATAGTTGTAATTGATCTTTAGATATAGGTCTTGAATCTAACGCAACTATTCCAACTAATTTTGATTTATCAAAAGCTCCAATAATATAGCCACTATTGTCAAAAATATCATACAAATGTTTAATACTATTATCTAGTCCTTCAGTATTCCATTTAACCGGTTTTGTATATGTTGAGTCTATAATAATAATTTTGCCATCTTCATACCTGTACATTTTCATAACTATTTCATACCTATCAATATTTCGAACTTCATCAATTTCTAATCTTGAAATAGGTCTATACAATATCTCTTTTGAATTTATTGTTTCAATATTTTCCATATTAATATTATTCCATAAATAGCTCTTTACATAAATGTATTAATATAAAATTAACAATATAAGAAAATCAATAAGACTAATTGCCAAATACGTATTGTTTGTGCCTCAAAAATTAAAATCCTTATATATAGCACTAAATTGACAAAACCAGCACCTATAGTATATAATATGACATTATTTTTAAAATACTAAAAATGTCAATAGAAAACACTGAATCTCTTCCTTCAGGTAAATACAACATTGAACTTGCTATATATCATAGTAAGACCCCAGCTGAGAAAGCATTCAATGCTGAAAGATTAATAAATCACTATTTAGGTAATAATAATAGACATGCGGCAGTTCATGCATTAGAGTTTGTTAAAGCAGCTAGTTTGCCACTTAAGCAATATAACGAGGCTTGGGTATTGGGACAATACGATGCAAGTATCTCTGATGGAGATTTTCAAGATGCATATTTTACTGCAATTACAATACTAAAAAATTCTGAAAAAATGTTTGCACCTGTTTCAACATTAGATTCTGAAGGAAATACAGTTACTAATCCTATAAAGATAAGTGAAGAGTGGTTAAATAGAGTAGAGTTTGCATTTAATAAACATTTAGAAATAATTGATAAAGATCCTAAAGCAGATATTCTTACTTTAAAATTTTTAGCAAATCGTTCAGATAGCTATACAGATGCTATTGATCCAAAAATGATTCGTAGAATTAAAGTAAGAGTGGTCGAAACATATCTAAATAGAGAAGATAAATTTAATGCCGCGGATAGAGTTAAATCATATGGATTAGAATTGGAATACAAGGATTTAATTAAAGAAGCTAATAGAAGAGAAGCAATACAAGGTATAGCTTCCATGATGTTATTACCACTATTAAAGATACAGACATTATCTAGACTTGCTAATAAATTACAGAAGTTATCAGATTCTTACCAAAGAAACTCAAAAAAAGTTTAGGCACTAATTAAAAACTAAGTTAAATCTTTTCATAAAAGTTCTGGTTTAGAAAATATCGAGTGTTGCAGCACTTATTTGACGATGTTGATACCTATAGAATACTATACATCATTATTTTTAAAATACTAAATATGTCAATAGAAAACACTGAATCTCTTCCTTCAGGTCGAAACAACATTGAACTTGCTATATATCATAGTAAGACCCCAGCTGAGAAAGCATTCAATGCTGAAAGATTAATAAATCACTATTTAGGTAATAATAATAGACATGCGGCAGTTCATGCATTAGAGTTTGTTAAAGCAGCTAGTTTGCCACTTAAGCAATATAACGAGGCTTGGGTATTGGGACAATACGATGCAAGTATCTCTGATGGAGATTTTCAAGATGCATATTTTACTGCAATTACAATACTAAAAAATTCTGAAAAAATGTTTGCACCTGTTTCAACATTAGATTCTGAAGGAAATACAGTTACTAATCCTATAAAGATAAGTGAAGAGTGGTTAAATAGAGTAGAGTTTGCATTTAATAAACATTTAGAAATAATTGATAAAGATCCTAAAGCAGATATTCTTACTTTAAAATTTTTAGCAAATCGTTCAGATAGCTATACAGAGGCTATTGATCCAAAAATGATTCGTAGAATTAAAGTAAGAGTGGTGGAAATTATTCTAAAGGATGGAGATAAATTAAAAGCAGCGTATAAAGCTAAATCATATGGATTAGACTTGGAATACAAGGATTTAATTAAAGAAGAAGATAAAAGAAAAAAAAGACAAGCAATATTTCCAAATATGTTAATAGCAGTATTAGGGGAAACGATAACATATAGACTTGCTGAAAAAATAGAGAAGTTATCAGATTCTTACCAAAGAAACTCAAAAAAAGTTAAGGCACTAATTAAAAACTAAGTTAAATCTTTTCATAAAAGTACTGGTTTAGAAAATATAAGGGATACTCATATGAGTATCCCTTTTTTTGTATTATTTACATTGATAGATATAAACATTAATAGTAATTAATAGAAAACCAGTGGTATAGTTATATATATTAAAAACGAAATTGACAATTTCTATAATTCCGAATCATCTTTCAGTTTAATACCTAATTATGCAAAACATTACATTTATAACAGGAAACCAAAAGAAAGCAGATTATCTAGCAAAATACCTTGATTACCCAATTGATCATATAAAATTAGAATTAGAAGAAATTCAATCATTAGATTTAAGAGAAATAGTTGAACATAAAGTAAAACAAGCTTTTGAAAAGATTGGTAAACCTGTAATTGTTGAAGATGTATCTTTAGAATTTCTAGCACTAGGAAAACTTCCCGGACCATTTATTAGATACTTTGTTGATAATGTTCCTCTAGAAACTATTTGTGAAATGATTAATGGAAAACAAAGAGGAGCAGTAGCAAGATGTGTATTTGGATATTATGATGGTAAAAGATTAGAACTATTTGAAAATATGCTAAAAGGTGAGATTGCTAATAAACCATCAGGTGAGAATGGATTTGGATGGGATAAAATCTTTATACCCTCAGGATATAAAGTAACAAGAGCATCATTAAGTGAAGAAGATGATAAAAAAACATATTTACAAATCAAGCCTTTTGAAAAACTAAAATCATTCCTTACTAATTTCAACAAATGAAATATTCAAACATCATATTTGATTTAGATAGCACTCTAGTAACAATAGAGGGGCTCGACTGGATAGCAAAAAGAAAAGGAGTATTTGAAAAAGTATCAGAAATGACGAAGTTGTCTATGGATGGAACTATGAAGATTGAAGACATTGTAGTAGAAAAACTTAATCTAATAGCTCCTAATAGGGAAGATTTGGAATTACTTGGGAAAGAATATGTTCGTAATCTAACTTTGAATACTAAGAATGTAATTAAGTATCTAAAATCAAAAGGATGTGAGATATGGATTATGACAGGGAATTATGAGATTGTTGCTAACTACATTGCAAATGAGCTTGAGATTTCTAAAGATAATCTGTTTTTCAACTCAATTAATATATCCTCAAATGGAGAATTTATAGGGATAGAAGCAGAAAACGTACTAAACTTTTCCGATGGTAAAAAGCAACTAATGAAGAAACATAAGAAGAAATTTAATGGAAGTTCTGTATTTATTGGAGACAGTATGTCTGATTTAGAAGCTGGAAGGGAAGCTAACCTATTCATAGGATTTGGAGGAAACATTGAAAGACAAAAAGTAAAAGAATTATCAACTGTTTATATTTCAGAAAGTAATATGGAATTAATACTTCCACATATTCTAGAAGATGAAGAATTAAGAGAATATATGAAAAGTAAATAACTAATTGCAATATTTTGGATAGATTAATCGTATTATATATGTATAGTATCTTTTTCAAATAGCACTAAAGTATGAATAAAGTTGAGATTAAACAATTAAGTGACACT
>JBAXKR010000033.1:0-9177 GCA_037135235.1 bacterium
CACCTTCAAAGGATCGTCTAAAGACGAGGGTTTTACTCCCAAAGATGGAAAATAAGGGCAAATAGAAGAACTAATACTACAATTGTTTGAAATATTAATTTTTTTACAACTATTTTTATCATTTTTTAATTACCTTTTTGAAAATTAATGTAATAACGATAAGTAAAATCTGTGGAAATAATATTAAACTAATTATAGGAGTGAAGGATGTATAGTTATTCCATTGAATAAGAATTTTTATATTTCCGACCATAATAAAATATGAGAGTACGTAAGATATTGAAATAAGAATCATAAAAAGAATTGCATTCTTAATCATTTGCTTGAGATTTACTTTTGCATATACATATAGTAATGCAGCTACAAGATATACTGATGTGAACAATAGTATTCTTTGAACTGTGTTATCCAAATTAATATTTAACTCTATTAATTGGGCAAAAGATGCAAATGGAAACAATGCTAAAAGTAATAAAGTTTATCTAAAGGTTTTAAAATATAAAAGTGGACCTAATATTGGTATTTCTAAATATCTATGATGAGCTAAAAATATTTGTTCTGAAATTTTATCTTTATCTCCAAAATCTTTTTCTACTTTCTCCATAATGTTTACCTCTCCATTAATAAGTAAATCGTTTTCTTTTGCTTTGAAGTCTGATTCCATCTCTAGATAAAGTAACTTTGAATCTTTCTCATTCAATGACGACTTCTCTACAAATGAAGTAATAAAGTCTTTCATTTGAATAATTAACTATTAAACAAAGTAGTATTGACTACATCTGTAAAGTTTTTCCATTCAGACAATGATTGTGTTAGAAGTTTTTTCCCAGAAGGTGTTAGAGAATAGTATTTTCTCTTCATTCCATTTTCAATATTTTCCCATCTTGAGGTTAAATATTTTTCTGATTCAAGAAAATGAAGAATTGGATAGATTGTTCCTTCCCCCATCTTGAGTACATTTCCAGATCTTTCTTTGAGTAATTTAATTATCTGATATCCATACAATTCATTATCACTAATAACACTAAGAACCATTATTTTTGTAGTTCCTTTAAGTAATTCCTTCGAAATATTCATGTTGAAATAATAATAAGTACATTGGTTTACAAGGTATTGTAATACGAGGTATTATACTTGTCAAGAAATTTATTTACTTTAAAATATTTCTGAATGGATTTGTGTTTGATGAGTGGTATCTAGGCATTCTAAATATGTTTCCCATACTTACATCCTTACCACCTTTAGTAATATTTGCAGTTAAGTACCCTGCTTGACTCACAAGATTGGCTACATTTTGATTATACATTCCGTATGGGTAACTAAAATCTTTAATTTGAATTTTTAATTTTTCTTCTAATACCTTTTTACTTTCAAAGATCTGATATCTTAAATCAGCTTCAGTATATTTTATATTTGATAATTCTGCATGATCCATTGTATGAGAGCCAATATTAATATATCCTGAATCTTTCATTTCTTTAATTTCTTCCCATGTTGAATAATTATCAGCCATATTTACCCTTTGAGGATTATTCCTACCTACAAAATTAGGCATAACATAGTATGTTGCCTTCATCTTATATTTTAGAAGTATTGGCATTGCATATTTATATACATCCTCATATCCATCATCAATTGTAATCATTACATATTTCTTATCCTGCTTAACGTTATTCTCCAGTTTTTCTTCTATTTCATACGGAAATATTGTTTCAAATCCCATATTTTGAATATCCTTTAAATCGTTTTCAAATTTTGTAGGACTTACTGATAACCCTGCTAATATCTTATCTTTCTTGTCATTAACTGATACCGGATTAATATGATGATACATAATACTTGGAACTGAATACTTTATAGATAAATCAATAGGAGCTTTACTTGATATGCTTGAAATAGAGGAAGAAGAACTACTCGATGACAAACTGCTAGTAGATAAGCTTAATTCTTGTATTTTTTCTTCAGCTACATACTCAGGAGAATAGACAATATTTATAGCTGTTTCACTTGAAGTTCTTACCTCTACATGACTACTTAATATATTTTGTGCCTTATAGCTAAAAAGTACGAAGACTGAAAGTGTAAGCCAAATAGGTAAAATGAGTACTAATAGGACTGTAAATCTAGAATTCATAAAAATATTTATCAAATAGGGAACATGTCAATTTAACAGATATTTAAGAATAAATTCAAATAAAAAACTGATAAACTAAAAACCTAATATCTCGTTAACTAATACTACATGAATTCTACCCTTTTGAATTTCCCTTTCTAGAATTACCCATTTTCCAAACCCACTATTTGCTCCATATGCTTTCTTCGCTCTTTCATTCTCAAGTGGAAATACATATTCTTGAATTCTTTCCATTGCTAAATTCAAATCTTTAACAATTTTAAAAGTTGATACTACTAATACTAAATGTCCTGCTGAGAAGGCAAATGCTCCTACTCTACTTCCAGATAGATCTACTGCAACTAATTTACCATCTTCAGTTACAGCATTAACACTAGAAAGAAAGTAATCAGCAGTTTCTGATTTTCTTCTTAATACATTCCTCTTGTCTGCGTCATTTTCTGCCCAAACACTAGCACCTAAGTTATTAAACTTTGTTGTATTTGTAGTTAAATAATTTGTAAATCCAATTTGATCGAGTGTTGTAGAAGATCCAGTCATGATTTCACTTCCTTCTGGAATATATGACAATATAGCAGCTAGTGCATCTTCCTTAGTTTCTACAACTTCTGTATCAAATCCATGATCAATTAAATTCTTAACTGAATTATCAATTATCGATTGTTTTGGTAATGTTGTCCAATCTTTCATAAAAAAATACTAACAATTAAACTTAGGCTATGATATACATATACTATTATTTTATCAAGTACATACATAAAGCATATGTACTATACTTTTTGATACTATGAAAGAATGTTTAAGTAAAAACCCAGTAAATACTACACTTAAGATTATTGGTGGAAAGTGGAAACCAATAATACTTTGGTATCTAAATCGTAAGAAAACATATAGGTTTAATGAATTATTCAGAGCATTAAATGGTATTACTCAAAAAATGTTAACTCAACAGCTTAGAGAACTTGAAGCAGAAGGATTAATAAAAAGAGAAGTATTTCTCGTAGTTCCTCCAAAAGTTGAATATTCAATTACAACTTATGGGAAAACACTTAATAAGGTATTAGAGTCACTTGCTTCATGGGGAGAAAAACACGAGAAAAAGAATGTAGGAAAAAAATAATCTGAAAGTTAATTACTCCACCACAAGCTTTTCACAAAAGAAAATTTTCTTTCTTTGAAATAGCTTTAAATCATCCTCTATTCCTTTATACGTATTTTTAGTCTTCGAAACATCATCTAAATTTACCCACATATTATTAGACTCTTCTGTTAACTTAACCATTTTATTTTTTAAATTTACTACTCTAATGTAATTCATCATCCTTGAGCTATTTAATGCATTTGGGTTTCTCTCTATTACATATTCCATTCCAACATACTCAAAGTCCCCTCTCAATCCTGTTTCAAACAACAGACACCTTTTTGCAGTGTCAAAAACAGATTCATTAGGTCTTACCTTTGTTGTGTGAAATCCTACTGATCCTTTAAATGGTTCTCGAAGTCTTTCTCCAAGTAATACCTGAGTTTTTCCTTTTTGTTTTCTTGTTATATACAACTTTACTCCAACTTTAATATGTGGAACTTCTAAACTTTCCATATCAAGATTTGAAGAATACAAAAGCCCCGCTGGAGTTAACCTATATCCTAAATCAAGCTTTTCAATAACCTTGTCACTTATCAATTTCTTTATATGAAAAGTAAAATGATCATTAGTAAGATCAGTATCGTTTAGATCTGAAAATCTAGCGACGGATAAAAACATTAGTTTTTTAATTATCCCAAGTTGAATTGGATGAGATACTTTTACCATAGTTACTTAGAAATTAATTTTCCAATTATACCTCTACAACCATAATATTCTTCTAGTAAAGTACACTTTACTAGAATTTATTCAATCTTCTACTTACAATCATATAAATTAAATTATTAATCTTTCCAACATGTCAGAAGAAATAATTCATACACATGTCGTTTTAGTAACTGCATTCATAAGAAAAGATAATAAATTTCTTTTGGCTAAAAGAAGTTTTAAAGACTCTCAAGCTGGAGGAATGTGGGCACTACCAGGTGGAAAAGTTGATGAAGATAAAGGACCTAATGTTATTGAATACACTCTTAAAAGAGAATTAGAAGAAGAAGTAGGAGTTGAGATAAAAGAACAAATAACTTACATATACTCATCCTCATTTGTTCGATCAAGTGGACATAGTGTAATTAATCTTTGTTTCTTGTGTGAGTGGGAAAGTGGAGAAGCAAAACCTCTTGAAGATCATGAGGATATTAGATGGTTTACTCTAGAGGAACTTATTAACTTTAGTGAGCTTCCAAAATACTTAATAGGAAATGTAGAAAGTTTAAAAAAAGTATTAAGTAAATAGTTCTTTAATCAAAGTATTCTTCTTAGAATATTTCCTTGCATGATTAAATATATATAAGTGAGCAAATCCTGCATACTTACCAAACCTATCTATATAGAACTCTCGTATTTCTTTATTTGTACAATTCATTCTTAATCCATATAGTTCAATACTAGCTTTTTGTACCCATGTATCCATTGGAACTAATTCAAATTTACTCATAGAATAAAGCATAATACAATCGGCAACTTTTTCTCCTATCCCATCAAACTCTAATAGCTTACTTCTTAATTCATTTGAATTAAGGCTGCTAATTCTATTTAAATCAACACGTTTCTTAATAATTGTCTCAGCAATTCTATTTAAATATCTTGCCCTGTACCCACACTTCATCTCTTCATAATCTTTAATAGTTAGTTTTGCTAATATTTTGATACTAGGAAATGGATAGTATGATAAACCATTATCTAATAATATCTTTTCTGATTTTTTACATATTCTTTCTATACATCTTGAAACATTAAGTACAGTATTATTCTGCGAAAGCATAAATGAAAATATAGTTTCTAGAGGATCTTGATAAAGAACTCGTAATCCATAAGCCTTTTTAATTGCCACTTTTACATATGGATCAAAATTAATTGAGTTAACTATTTCTTCATAGTCGTGATTTAGATTAAAATAGCTCTTAATAAATTTACAAGCCTTAGTGTCACTTAAATCAGAATACAAATTAATCGTAAGATTAACATCATCAGATTTGATAACTTCTAGAAAATATAATCCGACAGGAGAGATATATCTTCTACTTGAAAGTTTCTTCCATCTGAAACATTGTCCTGAAGAATATATTTCTTCAATGTTAAGTTGTTTTGAATTGGTAATAAGAGTAAAACACTTCATATGTTTGATTATCCTTTACGATAGATGATAACATTTAGAAGGTTAATCACATAAATACCAATTAAATATGAATACTCAAATTGAGTCCTACATTGCAGTTTTATTAGTTTCTTTAAGTTCTCTTGTTATTATCCTCATTTTTAATAAGTTAAAGATATTTTCAAATTACTTATCCTATTTAATTGCTTTAGCATCAGGAACATTACTTGCAGATGTATTTTTACATATCCTTCCAGAAATTGGACTAGATCAAAATCCCAATTTATCTCTAGTAATCTTGTTTGCACTAATACTCTACTTTTTCCTTGAATCAGTGCTTCAAATTAGGCATAGCCATCATGAGAATCATGATCACTCTTCTTTAAGATATGGATTAGTCTCTTCAGATGTAGTACATAACTTCATAGATGGAATAGCAATTGCAGCCTCTTTTAGTGTAAGTATTCCTCTTGGAATCGCTACTACTACTGCAATAATCTTCCATGAGATTCCTAAAGAAGTTGGAAGTATTGCTGTTTTACTTAAGTCTGGATTAAACATATCTAATTCAATACGCTTAAATCTCATTACAGCAGTGTTTGCACTTCTTGGAGTATTGTTCGTAAACATATTACCTAAGGGATTTGAACCATATGTTCTAGCCTTTACAGCAGGTAATTTTCTATATATCTCTTTAACTGATTTACTTCCAGAAATACATTCAGAAAATACAAATAGAAAAACTGCAGTTATTTCCTTCCTTATGTTTATGCTTGGAATAGTTCTTATGTACTTTCTTAAGGCGATATAGCTAATACTTATCCTATAAACACATTAGTTAAATCTTCAATAGACTTAGGATCAAGTGTAGAAACAATCAATGTATTAGGATTTAATTTTTGAATTTCTAGTAGTACTTTATCTGCTGTTTCTGTATCTACTAGATCAGACTTAGTAAGAACAACTATTTCCTTAGTATTAAAAAGATCCTCATCAATATTTTTTAATTCTTCTCTCATTGCAAGGTAGTCAGCTTTCACATCACTAGATTCAAGGGATACAAAGTGAGCAACTGTTTCAGCAGTTTTAGTATGCCTAGTAAACTTAGTTCCAAGTCCTTTACCCTCAAAAGATCCTTTAATAAGGCCGGGAAGATCCATAAGTGTAAGACCTTTAAGTTTACCAAGTTGTGGCTCAAGTGTAGTAAATGGATAATTAGCAATCTTAGCTTTTGTCCCACAAAGTGCATTTAACATACTTGATTTCCCAGCATTTGGAAACCCAATGAATAGTATATCTGCATGTAAATGAAGTTCAACAAACACTTTAAGTGATTTCCCTCTTTTACCAATATATAGTTCTTTATCTTCAGGAAGTTTGTTTCTCTTAAAGTATGCACTTCCAGCTCCACCATCTCCTCCTCTTAAAAGTAATACTTTTTGTCCATGTTTTTCAACAGCTGTGACAAATTCTCCATCAAGTCTATATATATGTGTAACAAGAGGAACTTTAACTATCGTATCTTCTCCAGTTTTACCAGTATATTCATTCCTATGACCATTTTCACCATCTCCTGCAATAAATTCTTTAGTTTGAGTAAATGATTTAAGATCATATATATTTTCATCACCTTCTAGGTATACTGAACCACCAGGACCACCAACTCCACCATCAGTACATGGATATTTTTGCATAAGTCCACCTTCACCATCTCCACCTTTTCCACTTAGAAAATCAGCTCTAACTTTATCTACGATCATATTATCAATTTGAAAATTAAGATTAAGTACAATTAGCTAAGACATTATGAATCGTAGTTAACATTACCCATTCCATTATACCCTATCTACACTATATATACTGATTATTCAAGAAATTACCTTTTACAATCAAGTCCTAAGACCTCTTTAGAATCCATCATATTAAGAACAATACAAGCAACATCATATATGTTATATGCCGAACTATTTAATACATATTTACTTTTTACATTCTCACTTTCTATTATTAAAGGTATTCTTCTACAATTAGCACACCCACTGGAATGAGTTGTACCTTCACCTCCATGATCTGCTGTAAATATATATTCCCTGCTATATGAAGAAAATTTAGTATTAATACTTTCAACTATTTCTTTCAAATTACCATCTAATATTTTAAGTGCGTTAAGCTGATCAGTAGAACCCCATCCCTTTGCATGCCCTATTGTGTCTACATCTCTTAAGTGAATGAATACAAAGAGTTTAGAACTATTAGCTTTAACTAACTTTTCAATATCTAATTTTACATCTGACGATAACCCATCTTTAAATATGACATTACTTCCAGTTTTTCCTGCTTGGAAATATAGCAACTTGTCTTTTGTAACGAAAGAATCGTATGAGTAACCATTCTCTAGTGAATAGTCAAAAAGTGTTTTAAATTTAAGTGACAGTGTATTTATATCAACTGCATTTAGAGTAAACCCATGATGTTCTTGGTTTAAACCTGTAAGCATAGACATATGAGATGGCATTGTTTCACTTTGATTAACAGTTTGCATATCTAGTGTATATGAACTTTGAGAATTATTCATAACTGAATTTAAATATGGAGTATTTTCACCTAATAGATTTGATCCCAATCCATCAAGACTAAAAAGGACAATTAGATTCTTACTGCTATCTTTACTAATTTGAGTAGTACTTGGTTTAAGGAATATATAGTAAATGCCAAAGAGGAATAAGATAATAAATATTAGAATAGCTGTAATTATTAATGCTTGTTTTAATTTGATATTTTTCATTAAGAATAAATTTACTAATTATTTCTCCAATAGTATATTGTTTTAATCAAAAAACAAAATTACTGCCCAAATGGAAAAATCACTTCCTGAAAATCCTATTCCAAAAAGAATAAGGAATTTATCTAAGTTTTTGATTAGAATAACTTCATCAATAGCTATTGTATATGGCAGTGTAATTGCCACACCATACGTGGAAGCTTCCCTATTTGAATCACAAAAGGCAAGAAATGAAAAAAATAGGATTGAAGAATTTACAAAAGTAATAAATGACAGTGAAATATCAATGTGGGAGTTAGGCGAATATAGAGATCAATTTGCATTCAACAACCCATACTCGGATGAATCAAATGTATGTAGAGTTAAACAAGTAGATACAACAAATAGGAATAGTGAGACTACATCTCCTATTCAAAAATGGATAGATAATAACAGACATATTCCAGAAGTTATCGCACAAGAAGTAATCATAGGAGAAGATCATATTATGATCTATTACAAAAAGGATCCATTCAGATTTAGTCGATTATTCAATTACCGACTTGATTATTTGCAAAACAGTGCTTTAGAGATAGAAAATATTGTTAAAGAATCTAGTAAGATAATATTTATATTCAATGGGGAAATTGGAACTGATAATGTAATTAAAAACTATATTGCTAATAAATATATTTATGAGAATGCATCAACTGTACTTGTAGAAGTTTATAAAAAAGTAAATGCAGATGAAATTGATAAGAGTAAAAACGAAGAGTTTCCAATAGGACCTATTCTCAATCTAGATTTCCAAGATACAATTAAAATGGCTCATTTTATTAATTCAATTGGAGGAGTAAATGCTCTAAGTGAAAAGAATGTATCAATAATAGGGTTTGGATACGGGGCAATTGATGCAATAAATTTTGTTAACATGACTAAAGAAATAGGGATTAAAAATTCCAATTTAATACTTGCAAACCCAATTCCCCTAATTACTCCAGAAATTGGAACATTTAAAGAACTAATAGGAAATGACTGGTTAC
>JBAXKR010000034.1:0-9062 GCA_037135235.1 bacterium
ATTTAAAGTTATCAGGGTATAAAAATGAACTTGAAAGTATTTTTGAAAAACATAAAGGTGAAGGGAATCCATTTAAATGCACATCAGGTGAACCATTAAATATTTCTGAAAGTGCATTTTGTAAGTCACTACTACAAGATTTAAACCATGATTGTAATACTAAACAAACCGAGAAATCAGGATCGCTTTCTGAAACAGGAAAATCTGTAAAAGATATTTGTTTTGCTGACGTTGTTGCTTCAACAACTCAAGGTCTTGGTAACTTAGGTAAACTTCTGACACTTGATACAAAGGAACAAGCTACATATCAGAATTATTGTGTTAATTTTAAAAAACAAACAGGTGTTGATTGTACCGAAATGACTTCAGAAGATATAAGTAAAGTATCTAGTCAAGGTTCTATAGATAATAAATATACTGCGTCAGGTCCATTGGATTTATTTGCAAGACAATTATCATATAAATCAAATGAGGATTTGCAAGCAACTTGCGAAAATCAAAAAGCTAGAGGTTTTCTGCCTTCATATTTTGATTGCAAGAGTTTAAAACAAGATCAAACATTTGTAGAATCTACTAAAAGATTTTCAGATTTTATGAGTACTTATGCAACTACGATGAGGACAGTAGATAAAGAAACAGTTCTTAATAATCTTGCACTACTAACTACAGATCCCAATTTAAACCAAGCTAAATTAAGAACGTTTCTAAGTGCAACTTCACAAGAAGAAATTGAAAACGCATATAAATCTCTTTACCAAGAATTCATACAAAAAACAGGTGGGAATTCACAAAGTGCACAATATGCTCTTTCAATGTATTCTTATGCGGATTGTATTTCAAATCCAAATAAAAAATCTGCAGAAATATCTATATCAAGTGATGGGTTTGTTGAGAATGTGAATCCAAATTGTAAAACGGAAACATTAAAAGTAGCCTCATCAGATGAAAATGGTTGGTCAATTTCAGAAGTAAAAAGATGCGCATCAAGAAGTGCATTAGGTTTTGATTCTGGGAGTTATGGAAAATCTTGTAATAGTGAATATGATTGCAATGGCGGTGCTTGTGTTGCAATGACAAATGGAGTTGAGAATTACTATATCTCAAGATCTGGAACAAAACTTCCAAATGGGGAAACTATTGATATTTCTCAAGAAGTAGACTTAAGAAAGAATATTGATAAATCAGGTGCAGAGTTAGCTTATTTAAGTTCTGTAGCAGTTCTTGGGTCTACTTTGGATTTAGTAGATATAGCAACTGGACTAACGAAATCAGTATTAGATAAAGCCGTTGTTTCTTCTGAAGAAAGAGATGCTGTATTAAAGGCACTGGAATATATTACCAAAAAAGATAAAAGACTCTCTGGTCCGGAGGAACTAGTAGCCCAAGGTATAGTTTCTAAACCTGAACTTGCAACAACTATATATCAAAAAGTAGGCGAACTAAGAAAAGCTCAACTAGAGTGGTCAAATTTTAAGAATCAATTTAGTTTGGCTAACATTAAGCGTAAAACTGGCAAAGTGCTTATTGCAACAAGATCAGTTATCGATCCAGTAAGTCTTACTTATCAAGATATAAGAACAATTGGAGCGATTCCTACTTTTGTTCAAGAAGTGGCAGGTGTAATAATAAATGATCCTCTCGCTCCAAATTACGGTATAAGTAAAACAACTTTTAATGCAGCTACCGTTGTAAAGGATATTTCGCAAGCAGAATATAATAAAACAAAATTTTACAAAGAGGGAAATTCTTTAAGTGTAAGAGGTGTGACTTTTAGTCCTATCGATCCTAAAACTGGTGAAAATCTTGCATTAAATCAAACTGGCGGATATTGGAGCTTTACTGATAGTCAAGCGAGAGCATATAGTCCAAAAATTTATTACTATGCAGGTAATCCAGCAACAGCTGATGCATTGAATCGATATGCACTACAAAATGGAATAAGCGTTGATGAGATAAAAAATACAATCGCATTTTTTGAGAAATACAATACAGATTATCAGAAAGTTGGTGGCGTTTCTACTGCAGGATACCCAAATGAAGTAATCGGGATAAATCTTGATTCTACTGTTACAGCATCGATAGATGGGACTGATGACCTTGCAAATACTCTTGCAAATAATATTTTTCACGAGTGTGAACATGCTTGTGGACAAGCAACAAATTTCCCATCAATAGCTGATCCTATAGAAATGGACGCAATTAGATCAATTGTTGAACCACTAACAGATTTTCAAGCCCAAGGATTGTCACAGTTTGCTAAAACAACTGTTCCTTCTAGTTCAGCTACTTTTAAATTTCAAAGTGGATATAATCAAAATGTTGTTTATAAATTCCAAAGTATGCTATATGAATCTCTCGAAGGTGGGCAAACTGATGCTAACAAAAAAATTGTTGATAATTGGATCTGGAAAATCTCAACTGATCCAATTAAATATTCTGGGGAACTATTTGAACAACTTGGAAAGGGGAATCGTGTAAAAGGAGTTGAAATATTATCAACATTAAATGATCATTACCTATTAAAAGGAGGCGTACAAGGAACGTTTGAAAAGGTACTTGGAACGTCTACATCAAATGATCTATTAATTGACAATACAGTAAAGATCTCAAATCAAAATACAATACAAACTGATGCCAATGGGATACTCACAATTAATGAGTGCTCTGCAAGTAGTTTAGAAAGTAATTTCGGGAATATTGTTAGATCATACTGTGATATAAATGCAAACTATACACTTTACTCTGCATATGATACTTCACTTGATCCCAATATTGTTGTACAAGATATTGAAAGTGGAAATACTATAGAAAATGATAGTATTAAAAAAGGAATTGAAATTAATGCTTCAAATGGGAAAAAGTACAAGGTATATTCTGTAAGAGATAACATTGAATATCCAGTAGCATTACTTTCTTTTGTTGTTAGAAATAACAATTTTGAAAGTTCCTATGTATTAAGTGAAGGTTGGCAAACATTTAGTCCTGTATTTGATCCTGGAAGCAATTACACAGCTTCTACATTATTAAAAGACATTGCTTCTCAAGGTGGATATGCAACTGATGTTTCAACATATAAAGACGGAAAATGGTATACATACAAAATTAGAGGAGAAGAGATTTTTTCTGATTCTGATTTTCAAATTAAACCAGGTCAGGGATATTTTATTAAAATAAAAAAAGGCATACCCTTTAGATTCACAGGTAAACCTTTACAAAATCCATCAGATATTAAAATCAATAATGGATGGAATTTAATAGGAGTTGTACCAGGATATATTAAAAATACAAATTTTACATACGACTTTACACCTAGTAAGTACCAATACTCTCAAGCTGAAGCAAAAAATATTTTGGATACTAAATTTGCTACAGATACAGTAGGCTATAGTGCTTTTAGTATAATCAAGACCTTAAATAAAGATAATAGGACTGAATCAAAGATAGTTACGAAATGGGATAGCGGTAGATATACGAATGCAATTATTGACAAAGACAGTTCAGGTAATCAAATAGAATATGGAGAAGATTACTACATTGATCCTAAAAAAGCATATTTTGTAAGAGTAGATAAGAATACTGTTAATTCATTTACTCCATAGATAATACAAAGTATATTATTATCGTATATTATTTTCTGAGAATATTTCGATATGAAAAATATATATCTTGTCCGTCATGGCCAAACCGATGCTAACAAAGAAAAACTTTGGATTGGTGCTAGATCTCTGTATAAATTGAATAGGGACGGAAGACTAGAAGCAATGGAGGCAGGATCCTTACTTCGTGATATGGATTTGGATTCAAGATGTATTTACACATCTCCAGTTCAAAGAGCATTCCAATCAGCTGGATTAATCTCTAGTAAATTAGAATTACCATTAATTCCTATTCCTAATTTGTCTGAAATGTTTTTTGGGGATGTAGATGGTATGTCCGAAGAACAATTTAAAACTAATTTTCCTGTAGATTATCAAGAATGGATAAAGAGTAGTTTAATGTTTAGTCCTCCAAATGGAGAAAGTGGACAAAGATTCCTAGATAGAAGTATTGAAGCAATTAAAAAATTATCTTTTGAATCAGATACAAAAGATGTGGTTATAGTATCTCACTCAGGAGTCATTAAAATGTTCTTAGCTTCAATCTTAAATGTTGATTTAAATATAGGTTGGAGAAAACTCAAAACACCAGAAACACCAACAGGATCAATAACTAAAATATCAATGAAAGATGGTAAGTTTTTTTTCTTAGAAGTTATTACAAGTGAAGGACAAATTGACGGGTAAGTATACTTTTACATATCGTAAGTATTTTTTTGTAAATTAAATGCAAATCATTAAGTAAAATCATGAATTGCATTTACAATGCAGACAGGGGAATAGACTTACTAAGCTCACAATATGGGATATATATTAAAAAGTATTGCAATCATTTTAAAAATCAGTGATGATGTTATTAATTAAATTTATGTTTATTATCTTTTTTAATATCTAACAATATGAATTCCAAAACTATTATAAAAGTTGAGAAGGTAAACAAATCATTCATGTTAAAAAAGGATAAGATTAGGGTGCTTAAAGATATTGATTTAGAGGTTATTAAAGGTCAGTTTGTAATTATTGTAGGTCCTTCAGGTTGTGGTAAATCAACTCTATTACACGTCATGTTAGGTTTAGAAAAACCAGATAGTGGAGAAGTATTTATTGAAGGAAACAATATATATAACATAACTGATGAGGAAATGAATTTCTATAGAAAAAGAAATATAGGAATGATTTATCAACAACCAAACTGGGTAAGATCTCTTGATATTGAAGAAAATGTTTGTTTACCAGCAATGATGTGTGGAATGATGAAAGATGAAGCTTTAAAAAGAGGTAGAGAATTAATTGATAAAGTAGGAATGTTAGATAGAGCAAAGAATAGTCCAATTGATTTATCATCTGGACAACAACAAAAAATTGCCTTTGCAAGAGCACTTATGAATGACCCTGCAATTATTATTGCTGACGAGCCTACAGGAAACCTTGATCATACATCAGCTCTAGAATTTATGACTCTTATGGATCTTGAAAAAAAGAGAGGAAAAACAATTATTATGGTCACTCACAACTTGGAATATCTTAAGTATGCAGATAACCAAGTTCATATTTTAGATGGAAGCATTACACAATAAGTTTTTTATTAACACAAATGCAAAAAATCTTATCAAAAATCTTTAAATCTCCAGTTGTTTTTGTTTTAAATCTCTTTGTTCTTCTTATCATCATAATCTTTCTATTACTCTTAATTATAATAGAAAAAATACTTGCACCAATAACTAGAATATTGAATTTAAAGGATTCAACTTTTAAAAAGAATTTTACAAGCTTTTTTGATAAGAAAATACTTGGTAGCTTCCAAAGAGGGGATAATATTCCTAAAATGGAAATTGTAGATATTGCACTTAAGAATATATTTTCAAAGAAAGTTAGAACATCAGTTACTATTGGTGGTATGGCAATCGGTATTGGAACAATTGTATTTTTAGTATCAACAGGATATGGTATTCAGAATTTAATCATTTCTCAATTTGCTGTATCAAATGAACTAAGACAATTTGAAGTATTCCCAAGAAGAGGTGGAAAGTTTATGCTTGATGACACTTTTATTACAAAAGTATCAGAACAAAAAGGCTTAGATAAAGTAATGCCTGTAATATCAGTAGCTACAAAAGTACAAGGTTCTCAAGCAATTTCTGATGTTCCAGCATATGCAGTACAAAAGACTTATCTTGATAATTCTAATTTAAAGCTAGTAAGAGGTGAATTCTATACTAATGATGAGCTAAATATTACTGAAACTGTAAAAGGAGCTAGTACTTCTGTCGTAGACGAAAGTGCAAACAGTAATCAACTTTGGGAAGTAGACTTTGCCCTTATGCCAAACACCTGGATTCCAGTTTATGAGTCTCCAGATACAAATTCTAAAGTATTAGGTTACACTAATAGATATGAAGACTTACTCAGAGGTAAAAAAGCACTTGGTGCACCATACGATTTAAAAAATAGTAGTTCAACAGTGAAATCAAATGATTGGATTAGCTCAAATCTATTAATTTGGAAAGCTCCAATTTGTAAAGTTCAAAAGAATTGTAAAGCAACATATGTTCCAATATTAGGAACAGATAAAAAACAAGTTACTGCACCTGGATATATTACAATGCAAAGTGTTGTTGGAGAACTTCCAAGAACAACAAAGAGTGTTTTAGGTGCTACTACTGTAGAAACACCAGTAGATTTAATAAACATAGAAGATCCAAATGCACTAAGTAATGTTGATACGAAAAAAGTTACATTACCTACAGGAATTATTAAAGAAGTTGTAGTAAGTAGAGCTCTATTAAGACTTGTAAATATTACAGAAGCTGATGCTGTTGGAAAAGAAATCAAAGTATCATTCATATTAAGTAAAGAACAAATTAAAGATGCTTCAAATAAGATTGAAACTGAATATTCTGGCTTTGTAATTAAAGGTGTTACATCAGATGATACTGAAGCTATAATCTACGTTCCACTTGTAAATATGAAGAAACTTGGTGTTACTTACTATACAAATCTAAAAGTAAATGCATCAAATCCTGATACTTTATCTGCAGTTAGAGAAACTGTAGAAAGCTATGGATATGTAACAACATCAGTTGTAGATATTGTAAAACAAATTAATAGTACATTTTCAACAGTAAGATACATTCTTTTAGCAGTAGGTATGCTTGCACTCTTAATTGCATCACTTGGAATGTTTAATACATTAACAATTTCACTTCTTGAAAGAACTAGAGAAATTGGACTTTTAAAAGCTATTGGAATGAATAAAGATGATGTTAGAGATCTATTCTTAGTTGAATCATTAAGTATGGGATTACTAGGTGGACTTCTTGGTGTAGCATTAGGATTTGCACTTGGTAAACTAGTATCAATAGGTCTTGGTGTATTTGGAATTGTTAAAGCTTCTTCAATGCTAGATTTAACATATATTCCTACAGAACTAGTACTATTCATAGCAGTATTATCTTTAATTGTAGGAGTTCTAACTGGAATGTATCCAGCAAGAAGAGCACAAAAGATATCTGCACTTCATGCTCTAAGATACGAGTAACAAGACAAACAATTCACTCAATTATGTCAAAGAATTATGTATTTGACATAAAGTATCCACTATATCTATGGTAATATATATCCTACTAGTTAATTTTTCTTGTATATACTAGATATATGCTTGTTCAGTTATCGAATATTAAAAAAGAAATAGGGGTAAAGAAGTTATTTGAAAATGTTTCTTTTCAACTTGAAGAGTTTGAAAAATGCGCCTTAATTGGAAGAAATGGAATTGGTAAAACTACAATAGCAGGTATCATAGAAGGTAAAGACAAAGAATATATAGGAGAACTAAATATTCGAAAAGGAATTAAGATAATTGTTACCAAACAAGAATTCATAGGTAATGAAAGTTTAACTCCACTTGATTACATTCTTGATTCAGTTCCAATGTATAGGGAACTGGAAGGAAAGATAAAAGGATATGAATCAAATCCAACTCATGATCTAAATGAAATTCAATTATATTCAGATTCAATTAATGAATGGCATAATATGTCATACTCAGAAATTGCAGACGATATTGGGCTTAAATTCCATAAACTTGGAATGACTTTAGATCAACTGTTATCTCCAATTTCAAAATTATCAGGTGGACAAAAAAGATTTGTTGAGTTACTTCGAGTTGAATACGCAAAAGCAGATTTAGCTATTTTAGATGAGCCTACAAATCACTTAGACATATATGCAAAGGCTAACTTTTTAGTATGGATGAGAGAATACAAAAATGCTTTGTTAATAATCTCACATGATAGAGATGTATTACATGAAGTAGATAGAATACTTGAACTTACTACAGATGAAATTAAAGTCTTTAAGGGTAATTATGAAAAGTATCTTAAAATTAATTCTATTAACATAGTTTCTGAAGTACATGAGCATGAAGTTGATCTTAAACAAATAGAGCAGTATAGGAAACAAATGATTGTTGCTAGAGAGATGAAATTATCTGCTCACTCAGATGGAGCTAGAACATCTGCAAAGATAAGAGAAATGAAATACAAGAAACTATACGATGATGCAAGAACCAATCTTAATGATCCAGAATTCTGGATAGATAAAGAAAGTGTTGGAAACTTAGATAAGAAGATGAAAGAGAAGTATGCTGAATTTAAATCAAGAGAGATTAGATTTCGTCTATTTGAAATGGATAGAAGAACTGATATCAACATCTATGACCTTATTAAAATCAAAGATTTATCAATTGGATATTCAAAACCTTTATTCAAAGGATTAAATGTAAGACTAGATGGAGGGAAAAAACTTCAAATTAAAGGAAGAAATGGAGAAGGTAAAACTACATTTCTTAATTTCGTTATTAACCTTCATAAATTAGGGATAGTAGATCTTGTCCATGAGAATACAGGTATAAAGTACTTTGATGGAATAGTTGAGTTTGATAAAAACGTTAGAATAGGTGTGTATGAGCAAGAACTTAAATCTCACCCAAGTGATAAGTTAGATGTATTCTCACTTTCCTTATCTGATGTAATCTTTAAGCTATACACAGATGCAAGAATCCCAATAAACAAACAGAAGGTTAATTTAATACTTTCAAACTATCTGTTTGATCCAATTATTGATGGGGATACTAAATATATTAATCTCTCAGGTGGACAAAAAAGTAGAATTCAATTTATTAAAATGATGATTAATAATCCTAACCTCATCATACTTGATGAACCTACCAATCATCTTGATCTTCCTTCAATTGAAGAACTAGAAAATATGCTATCTGAATACAAGGGTGCTGTAATTTATGTATCTCATGATAGTTACTTTGCAAAGAATGTTGGAGGAGAAGTAATCTCTCTTACTAAAATGCCTCACTAGACTCAAGTATTCATAACCTTCAAATATATTTCCAATTCTTTATTAAAAATAGTAAATTGTACATGTATCAATTTGTAGTATGTTTTTGTATATCTA
>JBAXKR010000035.1:0-8802 GCA_037135235.1 bacterium
CACTTATACTATATCCATATTTGTCAAATACTGCTTTAAGTTTTTGACTTTTAATTGTACTCATTATTCTTAAGATCTTTTAATATTTTGACTCTCAGCTAAACTATGAAATCTTGGTAAATCTTTTATTCTCATAACCATAGGTAGTTTACGAGCTTCTGACATTATGACAGCTAAATATAGTCCTTGAAAATATTCTGGTGATTCCCCTTCGGAAACATTATTTATCATTACTGGTGCAATTGTTTCAGCATAAGTTTGTCTTCCCATATGTATTCTTTTTCCTATTTTCCCATAAGGGAGTACGTTCTCAAAGTAATCAGTATTACTTTTTACTGCATTCCATTGTTGTTTAGCACTACTTTCCATTTGCTTTGGTAATAATATATTCCTTAAATATCTAATTGAGCTTCATTTGCATATGCTTGGATAAACTTTTTTCTAGGAAGTACTTCTACTCCCATTAGCATATCAAACGTCTTATTTGTTTCTTCTATATCTACTATTGTTACTTTTTTAAGAACTCTATTCTTAGGATTCATCGTAGTTTCCCAAAGTTGTTCTGGATTCATTTCTCCTAAACCCTTGAACCTTTGGATAAGTTTAATATTTTTCCCAAGCTTAGTAAGTTCTGCAACTTTTGCATCTCTTTCTGCTTCATCAAGTACCCATGAAGATTCATTCTTGTCCGTCTCTATTTTAAATAGTGGTGGTTGAGCAAGGTAGATATATCCATTATCAACTAATGGTCTTAAATGCCTATAGAACATTGTAAGTAGAAGTGTTTGGATATGTGATCCATCAACATCAGCATCTGTCATAACGATAACCTTATGATACTTGAGTTTTTTAATATCAAGTGTCTCACCTATTCCTGCTCCAAGTGCAATTACTAAGTCCTTCAATCTTTCATTTTGTAACACTCTATCTATTCTATATTTTTCGCTATTAATAGGCTTACCTGAAAGCGGAAGAATAGCTTGAGTTTTTCTATCTCGTCCTTGTTTAGCTGAACCTCCTGCAGAATCTCCCTCAACAATGAATAATTCAGATTCATCAGGAAACTTTGAGCTGCAATCTGCTAGTTTTCCTGGAAGTCCCCCACCATCTAGTGCACCTTTTCTAACAACAGCTTCTCTTGCAGCTTTTGCTGCTTGTCTTGCTCTTGAAGTAAGTACTGCCCTAGACATAATACTTTTTCCATCAGTTGGATTTTCTTCAAAGTACATTTTTAGTCCATCTTCTACAACTTTTCTAACATGTGATGCTACTTCCGGATTATTTAGTTTAATTTTTGTTTGTCCTTCAAATTGTGGATCTGGTACTTTAACTGATACTATAGCTGTTAGTCCTTCTCTTACATCTTCTCCAGTTAATTTAACATCTTTCTCTTTTTCTGATGCATTCTTTTCAAAGTAATCATTAATTGATTTTGTAAGTGCAGTTCGAAGTCCTTGAAGATGTGTTCCACCTTCAGGGTTTTGGATGTTATTTGTAAATGCCATTACATTCTCTTCAAGATCATCTGTGTATTGTATAGATACTTCAACATCTGTAGATTCTTCAGTCTTATGTACATAGAATGGTTTGCATATTACCTTCTCGCTTCTATTTAGGTGAGTAACATATGATTTAATTCCACCTTCAAAGTGGAATACAAATATATTTCCTCCATGAAAGAGCTTTCCAGAATCTGTATCAATTGTTTTTGCCTCTTGAGTTCTGTTATCAGTAATAACAAAAGTAAGACCAGCAGTTAAGTATGCATGTTGTCTTATTCTAGTAAGAAGAGTTTTTAATTTAAAACTTGTATCAGCAAAAATCTCAGAATCGGGATAGAAGGTTTGAAATGTTCCATGATCAGAAGCTTTCCCTATAACTTTAACATCCCCTTTTGCTTTTCCTCTTTCAAAAGTTAATTCATAAGCATGCCCATCTCTATGTACTTCACAAATCATTCTTTTTGATAAAGCATTCACAACGGAGGCTCCAACTCCATGAAGTCCTCCTGAAACCTTATATGAATTTCTATCAAATTTACCTCCAGCATGTAGTACTGTCATAACTGTCTCAAGTGCAGATTTTCCAGTAACCTTATGCTTATCTATAGGGATACCTCTACCATTATCTTTAACTGTGACTGATCCATCTCCATTCAAGAATATTTGGATTCTAGAACAGTATCCAGCTAGTGCTTCATCTATGGAGTTATCGACAATTTCATAAACAAGATGATGAAGTCCAGTAGTGCCAGTATCTCCAATATACATAGCTGGTCTCTTTCTGACTGCTTCAAGGCCCTCTAATACTGTGATTGATGATGCATCGTAGTTATTTTTGTCTGTCATAAGTACAATTTGTAATTATTTTAACTTTAATTATACCATATTTAACCTTCCTAAGAAAGGTAAAAAGGCTCTCATATCAAGCCTAATCATGAGTTTCTAACTCTATTTGTGATCTTTGGGTTTTGAATTCCCAGCGATAAGCATATACTCCTTTTCAAGCAAAATTGGAAGGTAAAAAGCAATTACTCCAGCAACAAATGATCCAAAAGCTAGAATCAAAGCCTCTTTGTAGCCAGAATAGAAAACTCCAGATTCTTGTCTAACAAGCACCATTATTGCTCCGATAAAACTAGAAGCTAGAATTGCAGTAATTCCTGTAAATAGTTCTATCAATCTTACAAATTCATAGTCTTCATGTTTTTCTCTGAGTGAGTGCCAGTGTGCAAGTTTTTCAACTTTGACTTTAAGAAAAATAATTAATGTCCTATATATTAATAGTGTTAATATTCCATATCCAAGCATGAAGGAAAGTTTTTCCCCAAGTATGATTAAATCATTTAAGGTTCTGTCAGTGTTAACTGTTAAAGATACAATTACTAGAAGTAAGAACCAAAAAATTGTAGATAGAATACTGTAAATGAAAAATACTTTTTGTTTAGTGTTCATGAATTAGTATTTCAATATTTTAAACAATGATATCATAAGGTTTTCAAGGGTTAAACGCAAGTTGACTTCTGATTTAAAATACTCTTGATATTTAAAAACACTTTCCATAACTATATATATATTAGCATTTGAAATATTAGTTGTGTTTTCTTTTATTTCTAAAAATATTTGATTAAATAGTTTATCTACATTTTCTCTTCTCTCTTTAGGATCTTTTATTGCTAATATTTCTTTTGTGATATTAAGTCGTTCTTCTAATTTTGCATTTAATATGTTTCCAAATGATTTTGTATTAGTTCTAGTTCCATTTAAATTTATTATTTCACATCTCGATTTTATTGTACTTAGTAGGCTATTAATATTAGTAGTTTTAAGGATGATAAAGCTCCCCTTCGCTGGCTCCTCTATTGTTTTTAATAGTCCTGCTTGAGCATCAAAGGTTAATTTTTCACTATCTGATATCACAAGTACTTTTGAAGTATATTTTAATGGTTTTAGAAAAAACTTTGGTAATATATTTTTAATTTCTTCAATCCCAATGGACAGTTTGTCTTGATCCTTCATTGATAGTTCAACAATATCCGGATTATTAACAACCTCATCTTCACTTTTATGCTCAAATATTATTTTAATAATATCTAAAGTAAGCTTGGATGAAAGATTTTTATCTTGAGAATATACTATGATAGATGCTGACTCTCTTTTTGTTAAATAGTTGAAGTCCATTTTCAGATATTATATAGTTTTAATTAAGAAAGTAGTATAGAATATATTAATGCCCCAACAGGATAACACTACACAAAACAAATTGACAAATGAACCAGTCTTGAAGCCAATACAGACTGGACTTCCACCAATTGATCCAGCTTTATTAAAAAATGATAATGTAAGCTTAGGATCAAATGCAACACAAACTATAAAAGTTGATCCAAAAATTCCAGAAATAAAAGCAATAAAAGATGATGTAATAAAAGATCCTGTTCCAATTGTTGCAGCACCGCCAGTAACCGCAAACCTGGGAAATCCTAATATTCCTAACATGATTAGCCCTATCATTCCTATTACAAAAACAGATACAAAAGAAGAAACTCCTAAAATGGATGATATAGATAATCCATTATCTGGTGTGATCATCCCTCAAGATCAAGTTCCTGAGTCTTTATCAAATGGTGCAAAAAGAAGATCTATATTAGATATCCTTTTCTCACAAGGAAAGATAACAAAAGACTTTTTTGAATCTTCTAAATTTGAGATTCTTTCAAAAAACTTAAACGAAGAAGAATATATTGTTTCAAAAGCAATTATTAGTGCAGTTGATTTACTTAAAGCAAAATCTGAAGCGTATGGTGTTTCATTTGTTGATTTAAATAAAGAGGAATTAAAAAAAGAAGTTCTGTATAAAATTCCATATGAGACTGCAAAGAATAACTTGGTTATTGCTTTTGATCAAACACCAAAAGGAATAAAGATTGCTTTGGTAGATCCACTTGATATACAAAAAGTGAAATTTATTCAAACATTTTTATCCGAAAACGTTATTCCATATTTTGCAGAAGAAGATGCAATTAAGAAAATAATAGACACAAAATATAATGCGCAATTTGATACTGAAGTAAGTCAAGCAGTTGAATCAGTAAAGGGATCAGGATTAGTTCTTGAAGAAGAATTAAGTTCTCTTGATGAGCTTAATATGAATATCCAAAATGCCCCTGTCTCTAGAATTGTTAATATGATATTAGAGTATGGAATTAAATTTAAAGCATCTGATATACATATTGAACCTAAAGAAGGAAGAGTCTCAGTAAGATATAGAGTTCATGGTATTTTATCAGAAAAAGTGACTCTTCCACATCAACTTGCAGCCTCTGTTGTATCAAGAATTAAAATTCTATCTGAATTAAAAATAGATGAGCATAGAATACCTCAAGATGGTAGGTTTGAAATTCAAGTTGGTAAAACTAAAGTTGATCTTCGTATCTCTATAATGCCAGTAATACATGGAGAGAAAATAGTTATTAGAATACTTGATAAAACAACTGGTATTATGCCTCTTGAACAAACTGGTATGCAAGGTTCTGCATTTAAATCATACAATGATTCATTACATTCAACACAAGGAATAATATTAATTACTGGTCCTACAGGATCTGGTAAGACTGTTACTTTAGCATCTTCTCTTTCAATGCTTAATAAACAAGAAGTGAATATTGTAACTTTAGAAGATCCAGTTGAAATTAGAATAGATGGAGTAAATCAAGTTCAAGTTAATCCTGATGTAGGTTTAACCTTTGCAACTGGATTAAGATCTTTTCTTAGACAAGATCCAGATGTAATTATGGTTGGAGAGATTAGAGATCAAGAAACTGCACAGCTTGCTGTACAAGCAGCTCTTGTAGGAAGACTTGTTCTTGCTACACTCCATACTAATAGTGCAGCAGCTGCTATTCCAAGACTTCTAGATATGGGAGTTGAATCATTTTTATTAGCTTCAGTTATTAATGTAATTATTGCTCAACGTTTACCTAGAAAACTTTGTTTGAATTGTAGACAAAAGATAAAGGCAACAGATGAAGTTGTTAAAAGATTACATGAAGTATTAGATGGCCTTCAAGGATTTGATATGTTTTCATTTCCAAAAAGAGATTTCCCTCAAGTTGCTCCAGGAGTCACACCTAATACTCAAGCAATAAAGGCTGCAGAAACAAGTCCTAAAGCTGAAGAGATATTCATATACAAATCTGTTGGTTGTGAAAAATGTAATAGTACAGGATATTCCGGTCGTATTGGAATATTTGAAGTATTAAAAATGAATGAAAAAATTGCTAAGATGTTAGTTGAACATAGATCGTCTCAGTCTATACAAGAGCAAGCTTGTCAAGATGGAATGATAACCATGCTTCAAGATGGATTTATGAAAGTCTTAAGTGGAGAAACAACTCTCGAGGAAGTAATTAGAGTGCAAAATTAGTAAATAAATAATATAGTTATTATTAAAATTTAATTCTTAATTTAAGAAAATTGTCACTGCCAAGTCTTTCAGCGCTGTATTCTGATGATAAAAACACAACAAAAGAAGAACCAAAAGTAGTTCCGGTTCCCTTAGAACCAGTTAAAACTGAAGTAAAACCAGTTGAGGCTATTACTCCTATTCCAAATGCACCAATACCTGTCTCTCCAATATCATCAGAAAATATTACTGAGCCAGCAGTTGTACTTCCTAAATTGATTGATATAAATCCTACTCCTGAAGAAATTAAAATAAAGATTGATAAAGCAAATATCGAAGCTCCCCTTCCTGTTCCTGAATTAGCTCACATAGAATCAGTAACACCAGTTGAGCCAGTTATACCTACTGAACTTCCAGTAAGTCCTGTTGAGCCAGTAGAAATTAAGGCTGAAGTTCCAATAAATCCAAATGATAAACCAAAAGAGATTCTTGATACTTCTATTCAATTTGGAGTAAGTGATGATAAAAGTCCTGAAAGTAAAGTAGAACCATATAAGATATTTGAACTATTGGATAAAGTGATTGCACTCAATGCTTCTGATTTACATTTAACTGTCGGTTATCCACCATATATTAGGGTAGATGGAAAATTAAATATGTTAGGGAGTGTTCCAATAAATCCAAAGCAAATGGAAACTCTACTAGCTCCAGTTTTAGGTACAAAAAATCAAGAACAACTTGAAATTAATAAAGAAGTTGATTTCTCATATGGCTATGGTGAATTTGCAAGATTTAGAGTTAATGCATTTAATCAAAGAAATACAATTGCAGCAGCCTTTAGACTTATTCCTACAAAAATACCTACCTTAGAAGAATTACACATACCAAAAGCTATGGAAGATTTTACAAAACTTCCTCAGGGTTTTGTTTTAATTGTTGGTCCAACTGGTTCAGGAAAAAGTACTACTTTAGCATCAATGCTTAATGTAATTAATACAAGAGATGCAAGACACATTCTTACAGTTGAAGATCCAATTGAGTATGTATATCCAATTGCAAAAAGTATTATTGAGCAAAGAGAAGTATCTCAAGATACTCATTCTTGGGATATAGCTTTAAGGTCTGCTCTTCGTGAAGATCCAAATGTTGTGTTAGTGGGTGAAATGAGAGATTTTGAAACTATTGCAGCAGCACTTACAGTTGCAGAAACAGGCCATCTTGTATTTGCAACTTTACATACAAATAGTGCCTCACAAGCAGTAGATAGAATCATTCATGTTTTCCCTGCTGATCAACAAGCTCAAATTAGAATTATGCTTGCAAATGTTGTTACTGCAATTGTCTCTCAAAGACTTGTTCCAACTATTGGAGGAGGAAGAAGAGCTGCATTTGAAATATTAATTGGAACTTCAGCTGTATCTAATATGATTCGTGAAGCTAAAGAACATCTAATCGATAATGTTATACAAACTAGTGCTGATGTAGGCATGGTTACTATGGAGAAGTCATTAGTAGATTTAGTGCGTGAGGGAAAAATTACTATTGAGGATGCTCAAAACTTCTCGACTAAACCAGACGAACTAATGAGATTAATAAATAAAGACTAAATGAAAGTATATAATTATGAAGCATATACAAAAAACGGTGAGAAAGTAATTGGAGAACTTGAAGCTGGTTCTCCTCAAGATGTTGTAACTATACTTCAAAACCAAAGTCTTGTTATTGTTCATGTAGGTGAAGGTCAGAAGTTTAATTTAAAAAAACTTACTAATTTAAGTTTTGGTGGAATTGGACTTAATGATAGAGTTATTTTTATGAAGCAGTTCTCTACTATGGTTAGTGCTGGACTTCCAATTACTGAAGCATTAGAAACTCTAGCTTCTCAGATAAAATCATCTACACTAAAAGCAATTCTTGGAAAGATATTAAAAGAAGTTAAAAGTGGAAGTTCACTTACAAATGCATTTAAAAAGAATGGTGGAATATTTGATCCTATTCAAATTAACTTAATTGAAGCTGGTGAAAAGTCAGGAAAACTTATTGAAATTATTGCAAAAATATCTAAAGATCTTGATCAAAGAAAGAATTTTGTAGGTAAGGTTAAAGGTGCAATGATATATCCAGTTATTATCTTCATCTTGATCATTGTAATTATGGTTGTACTTATGGTTACAATGGTTCCAGCAGTTGAAACTCTATTTAAAGGATTTAAAGCAGAAGTTCCTTGGATTACTAAAGCTATGATTGCTGTTTCAAACTTTTTAAACCCAACAAGGTCCATCGGAAGTATATTGATAATAATATTTGTAGTTCTTTTTGTAATAGGTTTCCGATATTACAGATCTACAGTAAGTGGTAGAAAAATAACAGATAAAATAATTTTAAAAGTTCCAGTTTTTGGAAAGATTACATCATTACTTAATACTGAGGAGTTTTGTAGAATATTATCTATGCTTATGCAAAGTGGTGTTCCAATAATTGAAAGTTTAAGGATAGTTGCAGGTGCTATGAATAATGTAATATTTAGAGAATCAGTTTCAAATATGATTCCACAAATTGAAAAAGGTTTTCCACTAGCAGCTCCTATGTTAAGAGATGGAGTGTTTCCACAAATATTGACTAGAATGGTAGGAACAGGAGAACAAACAGGAAAACTAGATAAAGTTTTAACAGACATGGGTAAATATTATGAGGATGAACTAGATGCAATTACAAGTAATCTTACTAAACTTATGGAACCAGTTATTCTTTTAGTAGTTGGTTTTTTTGTTGGTCTTATGGCAGTTGCAATATATCTTCCAATCTATCAACTTGCAACTGTTGTGAAATAAAAAAAACTATTGACAAAGATTTTGATTAATTGTATTTATTTAAATACAAATTTTTAAATCAGAAATATAC
>JBAXKR010000036.1:0-8786 GCA_037135235.1 bacterium
ATTATATATTAATGAAAAAATACGAATATAAGTTTATTAATTTTTCAAAATCTAGTGGATTTACAGGTGTTATTTCTTCATTAAACAGCGAAGATCTTCAGTCAAAGTTTAATGAATTAGGTAAAGATGGATGGCAATACTTAAGAGCAGAAAGCATTATTGAATACCAAGGTGGTACAAAGCAGATACTTTTTGTGTTTCAAAGAGAGCTACAAGCTTGATTAACTAGAATCTAATAACAATTATTGTTAGAATACATTAACTACATCGCCCGGGTGGTGGAATGGTAGACACTCAGGACTTAAAATCCTGTGACGCAAGTCGTGAGGGTTCAAGTCCCTCCCCGGGTAGATTTTACTTTACTATTTAAGAGTCTTCGGATCGAAGTCCATTACAACATCATCAAAGTATCTTTCAAAATCACCTTTTACTCTTCTTTCTCGTCTTAAATTAACTTTTTCTATTAATCTACTTCCATAGTTCTTACCTGCTAAAAAGTTAATCAGATTTATTCTTAATTCTCTACATCTTCTTTTTCTTTTAGTTAGGCCTTTATTTTCTACATTATCAACAACTATATGTGTAACTCCAGTTGGATCGATATATACCTCATTTGTTTTGCAACTCTTGTGAGTCGATGTTGCACCATAAGTTTGAATTTCTAGATTAGTAATCTCTTTACCACAACATTTTAAACAAACTGAACCCAGTTGTTTTTTAATCATATCAATTCTTTCTATATCATTTGGTTCAAGGACATCTTTACTAGATGTCCTAGCGTAACCAACATCTATTTCTATTTCCACGTCTTTAATTTGAAAAATAAACAAACGATGTTAATTTTATCATAATTAGGAGCTATAAATGTATACTGGAGCGAAATTATGTAATAATATAGTTAAGCTGTTTGTAACCTAATTAGGACTACAAATATGTTTAGTTATTATTCTAAATATATTGACCCACCAGTACGATATTAAGGGAATGCACTGTGCTAGTTGTTCTCAAGTTATTGAGATGACATTAGCTAAAGTAGCTGGAATTAAAAAGATAACATCAAACTATGCTAGTGAAAAAGCTTCCATTGAATTTGTTGATAAACCACTAAGTCTAGATGTTATTAACGGATATATTAGGCCATATGGATATGAGCTAGTTGAAATATCAAAAGATACACTAAGTAAAGAAGCTGAATTAAGAGTTAAAAAGATACAAGTATTAGTTTCCCTTCCAATTGCACTTATTGTCTTTATATACATGCTTTTAGGCATTGAGTTAGTACCAATGGAGACATATAACCTAATACTATTCATACTCTCTATTTTTTTCATGATCTTTCTTTCTAAGCCATATTTACTTGGAGTAGTTAGATTTGTTAGGTATAGAGTTGCTAATATGGATACACTAGTTGGTATTGGAGTATTTACTTCATTCATATTCAGTACATTAATTCTTTTCTTTCCTAGTATTAGAGATAGCTTAAAGCTTCCATTAATAACATATTTTGATGTAACTATAGTAGTACTAAGTTTCATTAACTTAGGTAAGTATTTAGAAAGTAATTCTAAACAAAAAACAGGTGAAGCAATTAAGAAATTAATTGGACTTCAATCTAAAACAGCAATAATTGAAAAGGATGGTAAAGAAGTTGAAGTGATGATTGGTCTTGTAAATATTAATGATATTGTCATAGTAAAACCTGGAACTAAAATTCCAGTAGATGGAGAGATTGTGTTTGGAACAAGCTCTATTGATACTTCTATGATTACTGGAGAATCAATTCCACAAGACAAGGCTATTGGTGATAAGGTTATTGGAGGAACAATAAACAAACAAGGATATCTTAAAATTAAGGCATTAAAGCTTGGAAGTGAATCAACACTATCGCAAATAATAAAGCTGGTAGAAAATGCTGAGAATTCAAAAGCACCAGTTCAAAAGTTTGCTGATAAAATATCTTCAATATTTGTTCCTGCTGTGTTAATCATATCAGTCGTTTCCTTAATAGCTTGGCTTACTATTGCTCCACAATTTATGCCATTTTCTAGTGCTTTATCAAATGGAATATTATGCTTTGTTGGAGTTTTAGTTATTGCTTGTCCTTGTGCTCTTGGACTTGCAACACCTACAGCAATAATAGTTGGAGTTGGCAAAGGTGCTACAAATGGAATACTCATTAAGAATGCAGAGAGTTTAGAAAAACTTCACAAAGTTGATACTTTGATTACTGATAAAACAGGAACACTTACAAAAGGGAAACCTGAACTTACTTATCAAAAAACATACAAGGATAATAAGCTTGGTCTAAAAGAAAATGAAATATTAGAAATATTGGCATCTTTAGAGAATAACTCAGAACATCCAATATCAAAAGCTATTACAAGTTATGCTAAAACTAACTCAATCAAACTTATTAAAACAACTGATTTTATTAATCTTGAAGGGAAAGGTATATCAGGAACTATTAATGGTAATAAGTACTATGCTTGTAATACAAAATTAGCAGAAGAATTAAAAGTGGAATTTGATTCCAAATATATTAATGAACTCACTAGTGAAGGTAAAACTCCAATATTACTTACTACATCAAATGAAATACTAGGTATATTTGCTGTATCAGATTCATTAAAAACAAATGCAAAAGAAACTATTGAGGAATTACACAAATTAGGTATTAAAGTTATCCTTGTTACAGGAGATCATAAAAATACAGCTGAATATATATCAAAACAAGTTGGAATAGATGAAGTTTACTCAGAAACACATCCTAAGGATAAGCTTGAGATAATTAAGAAACTACAGCTTGAAGGTAAGTTTGTTGCTATGGCAGGAGATGGTATAAATGACGCTCCAGCACTTGCAGGATCAAATGTAGGCATTTCTATGAGTACTGGCTCGGATATTGCAATAGAGTCATCTGACATTACTTTACTTGATGGAGATATAGGGAAGATTACAAAAGCAATTAAACTTTCAAAAATGACAATGAATACAATTAAGCAAAATCTATTTTGGGCATTTGTGTATAACATAATAGGGATACCACTTGCAGCTGGATTATTCTTTCCAATATTTGGAATATTATTGAATCCAGCATTTGCTGGACTTGCTATGGCATTAAGTAGTGTTTCTGTTGTAACTAACTCACTTAGGCTTAAGATCCAGAAGCTATAGTATTTGCAATTGATTGAATTAATCTTTTAATAGCAGGATCAGAACTATATAGTTCAACGAATTTACTTTTCCATTCAGCTGAACCTACTACAATTGAACTACCATATTTATCCTTTATTTGAGCTTTCGCATCGTCAAATAAATGTTGATTTTTTTCTCCAAAAAATGTTTCAAGTAACTCAAAATCATAAGTAAGAAGTGTTGATGCAATTCTTTCTGGAGATAATTCACCAATATTTAGTTTTAATTTTTCTGCTAAAAACATCCTATTCTTAGCAACTTCTGATAACAGCTTATGACCAATCTCAAGAGGCGACATTCCTGTTAAGTTATCAAGTATAGAATTATCAAGTAAAGGTGTTAGGTATACATCTTTTTGATTCTTTTCATTAATTATACTATCTACATATCTTTTCCCAACTGAGTAAAGTAGCATTTGAGGTAAACAATTTTCTAGAATTACTCCAAAACTTTTGCAATAGTCGACTTCATCAGTAAGTGTTGGTATTGCTTTTTTCAAATTAGCTTTAAATGCATCTTCTGCTCTTCTTGCCATTCCTTCTGCTAAAACTGCATCAACTTTTTGAAGTTTAATATAGTTATCTACATGTTTTTCAGTAAGTTGATCTTTCATTTTACCTGTTAATTCTCTAATTTCTTTTTTAATACTTTCTAAAGTATCTGTATTTGGTTCATTGTCAGGGTTTATATTTAATGAGTATGCATTCTTTTTATATTCTTCGAATTTGCTATCTAACTTAAAATTTATTTCTTTTACTGCAAATTCATTTTGTTGTCTATATGAAGTATGAAAGAAGTAATACACACAATGATCTATTTCATGAAGAATAGTATTAACGTAATTAAAATGTTCACCATCTTTAATTTTTGAAACTTCCCTAAGTACGACACCTCCTGATAACATATCTCCATCTCGATTATACTTCTCAATGAATGCTCCTAATAGATTATCAGGTAAAGTGTGATTCAAATCTGCAATAATTGGGATGATCATTGATTTATCACCCTTCGTAAACTTTAAGCATTTTACTCCAGCATTTACCTCTTTATACTTACCTATATTTTTAATTACATTATCTGGTAAATTTGGATCAAGTGTTGTTAGATCATGTGCCTCATAAGTTATGCTTGCATCGGCTCCAAAGAGCTTTTGATATTTTTGATTCATGTAATCAAGTAAGGAAACAAACTCACCATTTTCGTTTGGTATTATCTTTTTGCCAAGCAAAATATTTAGTTGGTAGGGATCTTCCATTGAATTAAATGATTCATCAAACAAACCAGAATTAAGTTCTTGCCAGGTTTTAACTAATGCAAATGAAATAACTACTTCAGAAAGTTTTTTTACTTCTAAGCCATTTGCATCTGGAAATCTTGGAGCTAGTCTATCTTTTAATGACACATATAGTTCTTCTGCAGTATCAAATTCAGGCTTTTTTGCTACTACTTCTTTAATTGGAACCTCATTCGTTTTGGAACTTAACTCTGGATCCATCATTAATTTGTTATATTTATTAAATTAATTTATGACTTTTAGTAATTTTTATCAAATGAATTAGATTAAATAGCTGTATTATCTGCTTATGTTGCATTTATATTTGAGGAAGTTCGTATGAATTAGTATAATACAAGGTATGCGAAAGTAGCTCAATTGGTGGAGCACCAGTTTTCCAAACTGGGGGTTGCGGGTTCGAGTCCCGTCTTTCGCTCCAATTTTTGTTATTGTATTACATGGAAGAACAAAATATTGTGTCTTTAAATTCTAAAGAAAGTTTAAAAGAATCCAAACTGATAAGATCAATTTATAAATTATTGCCTAAATTTATATTGGATAAACTATCTAGTATAAAGAAAAAGAAACCACTAGATCAACTAGAGGAAGTTAATAGAAACTTTGATTCTATTGGATAAGTGAATTAGCTAGGTAATTGGTTTAGTATTGATAATACGGCACAAATACTTGCAAATGTTACTATAATCAATGTAGTAACCATAAATCCTGCTTGGATTACATAGTATCCTAATCCTAGAGTATCGTTATTATTCATAAACTGTCTTATTAATATAAATATATAAATATTTATTTAAGTATTACTTAAATAAGGCAGTGTTTATGTTTATTCTCTGTGTATATTAGCTACTATGAAAGGTATTAACACACCAATTATCTTTATAGAATGTAATATGATTTCCATATTGGCAGAATTCTAAAGTTAATTAATATTCCCTTATTCAGTTATTTAGTTGGCCAATCTTTGTTAAAAGCTGGTGCTAATTCTCCAACATTGTACTCTGTACCATCTTTAGGATTATTTACAACTATATTTGGATTACTGTAGTAAGAAAAATTCATTACAGCACTTGAATTTTTAGCTGTTATTACAGGTTTTTTCTTAGTTTTCGTATCTCTTGTAGCATCTGCTACTACCCAATACATTGTTACTACTTCATTCTTGCCTATCATACTTGAACCAATTGCACTTCCCAAATATGTTTTACCATTAACTACTGAAATTACAGGGTTCTTTAAGGTCTGAACTGAATTTTCATCTAAACCATTAGGCACATTAAGTGTATCTTTAAATAGACTTAAATCTTTTGCTAAAACTACTACATCACCTTTATAGAACTTAATTCCACCTGCTACTTTACCTTCTATTACGTTAATAGCATCTCTATTTTCATTAGCTTTTTTGTTAGTTTCAATTCTATTATCTATTGCCTCTATAGTAGCTACTTCTTGAACCTTTTGTTGTTCTACTGCTTTTTTCTCAACATATGGATCAACTGAATATCTAGGTTCAGAAACTGGAGTAGATTTACTACTTGCACAGCCTGATAAAGCAACTAAACTTGCTGCTCCAACAATACCTTTTAGTATTGATCTTCTTGAAAATTTAACCTCTGGGCTTTGTGTTTGTTTTTCTGATGTAACCATATAGTTTACTATAATATTTAATAACTTATAGTACCATATATGGGGGTGTTTTGTCTACTATAGGGCTGGTATTTCGGGGGTATTCTTAAGTGTCTCTTTTAGCTTAGTTAAGTCCATCTGCCAAGTGTTCTCGTAATATTCAAGACCACTAAATTGTAGCTTGTACTGATCTAATGGCTTTGTTACACCTCCTAAATAGACATAATTAAGCCCATTTTGCTTACAATACTCTATTGTTTGGGTCATCATTGATATACCTAAACTTGTTTTTTCATATGCTAAATCATAGAAAGGATAGCTATAGTGGAGGATATTTGAGGTTTTAAAACATATTGTGTAGCCTATAACCTCTTCATTTGTGTTGTTAAACTCTAAAATACAGTTAAAATTACCCTTTATTGTTAATAATTCCTTTACCTTATTGGCACTAAATGTGTTCTCACCGAACTTTTTAGAATAGAAATCCTTTGCAAGCTTACCTATTTTCCAGTCATACTCACTTAGTGGAAGCTCTTTAATTGAAATATTAAGTGATGGAAACTTCTTTAATACCCTTCTATTCTCACTAGAAAGCTCAAATTTAGACAAATCTACCCTTAAACTCCTAGTTTGTTGCATATTACCTATTGCGAGTCTTGTAAACTTGTACCCTTTATCGTAGTAATTCTCTATATTTTCAAGGCTTAAGTCAGCTATATTTGCCTCGTCTGTTTTGTAGTATGTATTCATAGTCTTCATTTTTGTTCAGCTTGTTTCTTCTTTTTAATAACATTAAGTAGTTTAATCTTCTTTTTCTCAAATAGAGTTTGCCAATCTATTAGTAAGAACAACACAAATAGGATTATAGTAACAAATTGCATTAAATACTCACCTATTGACTTAAATTGACTGGATATGACTTGCTCAAAGGTATCGTATACGATTCTATAGAAAACAACTGCATAAAAATAGTTGATCATTCTTCCAAAGAAGAATCCAGCTAGTAAATAGTTTAATTTTGCTCTAGATGCTCCAATTGCTAAGAAAAGTAGATTACTAGGTGTTGGAAGTGCACAGTATACAAAACTAAATAGAAATACTGATAATTCTTTTTCGTTAAGTTTCCTTTTAAAGTAATCTAGATTTTGGTTATTCTCTTGTTTTAGTAACTTAAATGTAATATTTCCTACAAATCTTGCTAGTATGTATCTTCCTAAAGTTGATGCAATAACTCCAACTAATACTACTAGAAGTATTGGCAAGTTGTATTTTACATAAAAAAATGCCACTACAAGCCCAGTTCCAGGAGCAAAGAAGGGAATTACATTAAAGAATACTGTAACTAAGAATAGAAGTAATATTTCCATATATTTAATTAATTATTGTTTTAACTATTTCTTGATCTGAGTAAGGATATTCAGTATTACCAAAACAAAGGCTTTTCTCATGACCTTTCCCTGTAATTATAACAATATCGTTCGTTTTGGCAATTCTTAAAGCAAACTTAATTGCTTCAATTCTTGAATTAATACTCATCTCATCAAATCTGTAGTAAAGATGTGTAAGTGAAGTCTCTATTTCAGAAATAATGTTTCCCATATTCCATCCCTTACATTTTGAAATACCATCAACAATTTGATTGTTTATCATAGCTAGTTCTTCATCTCTTGGATCTTCTGCTGTAATTACTATTACATCTGCAAGTCTTGCTGCTACTTCTCCCATCATTCCCCTTTTATTAACATCTCTTTTCCCAGCACATCCAAATACAACTATGATTCTTCCTTTGTCTTTTAAGGTAGATCTAATTGATGTTAATGCCATTTCAAGTGCGTTTGGAGTATGAGCAAAATCAACAATAACAGTATATGGCTTAGATTTCATTATCTCCATTCTACCTACTGGCGTTTTAAAGTTGTCTAAGGCTTTAGTAATTGTATTTATACTTGAATCCATTTCACCTAAAATATTCATTACGAGAGTTATTGCTCCTAGACTATTGTACACATTATATTCTCCAAGGATATGGATATTTACATCAATCGAAACAGGTTTAATTACTATTGGTAAAAAACTGTTAATATTAATTAACTCGTACTTAAATGATAGATCTCCTGCTTTTGCAGATATATTTGTAGCTTTAATATCTGAGTTTGAGTTAATTGAGTATGTAATAGCATCAATATTTTTAGATTTTGCAATATCTAAAAACATATTGCATCCCTTATCATCAGTATTTACAATTACCTTCCCACTTGGCTTTAGCATATCTAATATCTTCCCCTTAGCTTTTACATAGTTATTAAATGTCCTATGATAGTCAATATGTTCATGAGTAATATTTGTTATGACTGCATAGTCTAGTTTAACCCCATAAAACCTATTTTGATCAAGCCCATGAGATGTACACTCAAGTACTACCCACTCAATATCATTAGCTACCATAAGCTTAAGAAACTTCTGTAAGCTAATACTGTCAGGACTAGTTACATGAAAACCAGTATCATATTCTTTATCATTAAACTTAGCTGAGATTGTTGAAATAACTCCAACTTTGTAATTTGCTTCTCTTAATATCTCATATATCATGTTTGAAGTTGTTGTTTTACCATCAGTACCAGTTACTCCTATAATCTTTAATTTTTTTGACGGATTTCCATATTTTGCGTTAAAT
>JBAXKR010000037.1:0-8588 GCA_037135235.1 bacterium
CTATTAAGCATTTCATTAGGATTATCCCCTGAGACAAATTTTGAATGTTCTGTATTAATGTTAAGTCTGTTTAGAATATCGATTACTTCTTCCTTCTTTAAACTTATTCCAATAAAGCTTTTAACTTTATTAAGATTAACTTCAACTATTTTAATACTATCCTTAACCATATAGTTATCTGTAAACTCACTAGTAATATCACCACCTGCAATTTCTGTTATTAATGAAGCTGCATGTTTTAGTGCCTCCATTGTTAATTCACTATCTAACCCTTTCTCATACCTTGTTGAAGCTTCAGATCTTAGTCCAAGTTCTCTTGAAGTATCTCGAATAGAATCTTTATCAAAAGTTGCAGATTCAAGTAGAATATTTACAGTATTATTTGAAATTTCACTTTCTAATCCACCCATAACTCCAGCAATAGCTAAAACCTTTGTATCTGTAGCAATTACCATCATACCTTTTTTAAGAATCCTCTCTTTTGAATCTAATGTAGTAAATTTTTCAGCTTCAAATGCATCTCTAATTATGATTTTGTTGGATTTGATTATGTCAAAGTCAAATGCATGCATTGGCTGCCCTATATCAAGCATAATATAGTTAGTAGCATCAACAATATTATTAATCGGTCTAATTCCTACTGAAAGTAATTTCATTTGTAACCAAAATGGTGATTCTTTAACTTTTACATTTGAAATAGTTAATGCAGAATATCTTTTACAATTATCTGTTTTAATATCAATATCTAATACATTATCTGCTTTTAAGGTTAATTGTGTTTCAACTTTATCAATAAATCGAGATTTAGTTATTGCTGAGAGTTCTCTTGCAACTCCTCTATGACAAAAACAATCCGGTCTATGAGTGAATGATTTATTCTCAATTTCAATTACTTGGTCTTGAAGAAACTCTAATAGATTACTTCCAACAATCGATTCTTCGGGAAGAATTAATATTCCCTCATGTTCTTCTGAAATACCTAATTCTTTAGCAGAACAAATCATTCCATTTGACATCTCTCCTAATATTTCTCTCCTTTCGATTTTCATAAACTTTTCAGTTTCCTTTGACCCATCATATTTAGCATTGATAACTGTTCCACCAACTAAACATACTGCTACTTTTTTACCTATTTCAACATTTGGTGCACCACAAACAATTATTAAATTGTCCTTAGGATCATTTGTACCTTTAACAACATCAACAGTTACTATGTGAAGTTTTTTTGAACTAGGATGATCTTTAACATCTACAACTTCTCCAACACAAACCTTATCAATATCTAATCTTAAATTTTGTATATCTTCAACTTCAGCAAGGGAGTTTGTTACAAGGGATCTAAAATCTTGACTTTCAAAGTCTGTTTCTGGCAAATATTGTTTTAACCAATTTCTTGAATAGAGCATATTAGAATTGTCTTAAAAATTTTAATCCTCCAGTTTTGAATAACCTTACATCTTCAACACCGTGTTTAATCATTATTAATCTTTCAATTCCTCCACCCCATGCAAATCCTGAATATACTTCTGGATCTATTCCACCCATTGTTAATACATTTGGATGAATCATTCCACATCCCATTATTTCTAACCAACCTGTTCCTTTTGTAATTTTCATAATAGCTTCTGATTGTCCTTCCCATTTAACAGAAATCATTCCACCAGGTTCCACAAATGGAAACATATCAGGAGTTAACATTACTTCAACTTCTTTTCCAAAGTATTCACTAAAAAAAGCTTGAAGTGTACCCATCATATCAGTAAATGTAATTCCTTTATCTACAACAACACCTTCTATTTGGAAAAAAGTATGTTCATGTCTAGCATCTGTTGATTCATTTCGGAAACATTTTCCTGGTACTACTGTATATATTGGTAATTTTTTAGTTCTATATATCCTGTTTTGCATTGAAGATGTGTGTACTATTGGTACATCGTGATCTTCAGTGTAAAAAGTATCCCAACTACTTCTAGCAGGATGTGTTGGGGGTAAATTTACAAATGTGAAGTTATTATCTTCTGAATCTATTTCGTATGGTAACTCAACATCAAATCCCATTCTTTTAAAAATGTCTTCAATTTCCCAGATGGCTTTTGTTATTGGATGTACAGTTCCTTTGTTAGGTTTGGAATTGAAAGCTGTTACATCTGTCCATTTCTCAAGTTCTAAGTTATATTCCTCTTCTTTTAATTCAATTTCTTTTTTGTCTATTAATTCAGATACTGTTTGTTTTACCTGATTCATTTTTTCACCAAATGCTTTCTTTTCACTTGCGTTTTTGTATTTAACAATCTCTTTCATTAGGTCATTAACAGGTGATTTCCTTCCTAAAAAGGAGGTTTTTACATTTTCAAGATCGATTAATGTCTTTAAAGATGAAAGTTGAGATTTTAGGAGATCAATAATTTGTTCAGATCCCCCTATGTTTTGGGTAGGCAGTATTTTTTTATCTGACATTTCTTTATTTCTTTACAAGTGCAACTAGCTCTTTAAAGGAATCTTTGTGATCTAATGCTAAATCTGCCATCACTTTCCTATTGAGCTTAATGTTTGACTTGTTAAGAAGATTTATGAAATCCGAGTATCTAACACCATATTCCATAAGACCTGCATTGATTCTTCCAATCCAAAGTGCTCTGAAATCTCCAGTTCTTTTTCTTCTAGATTGTTTTGAATATTCTCCAGCATGTAAAACTGCTTCATGAGCTCTTTTAATAAGTCTACTGTAAGAACCAGTAAACCCTTTTGTAGCTTTTAATAACTTTTTATGTTTTGCATGTGCGGTTACTCCTCGTTTTACTCTCATGTCAATAAATCAAATTATATAAATTTTTTTACTAATGCAATTTGAACTTTACCTGATAATATTTCTTCTCTTTCCTTTCTATTTTTAGATCTAGCAGTGTGTTTCGTTCTTAAGTGATGACTATTGTTCTGTGGCATATGAACAAGTTTGCTATGCTTTTTTGAACCTGTAGCCTTTATTCTTTTAGATAATCCTTTGTGTGTTTTAAGTTTCATTTGAATTCTTCTTTAAGTACGAGTTAAATTCTAACATTACAATGTCATATTATCAATCTAAATCACTAAATTTGAGCATTCTCACTTGGTTTTTCGTCTTTCTTCTCCTTTTTATCTGAAAGTTTAAGTGGATAAACTATGACAGAATAGTTCTTTCCTTCAAACTTTGGAGTACCTTCTAGCTTAATTTTACCTTCTAATAGGGCCAGTACTTCTCTCATTCTAGTATATATCAGATCTCTTTGTATTCTACCTCTAACTCTAATTTCTATCTTGACAGGGTGCTTTTTAGAAAGAAATTCAATAACTCTTTCTACCTTATGGTTAAGATCTCCTTCTCCAATAACTGGGCTAAACCACATTCCCTTCATTTCTACTGATTTACTTGAGTTATTTTGCTTTTTAGATTGTTCATACTTAAACTTTGACCAGTCCATAATTCTACACACAGGTGGTTTCGAATTAGGGGCAACCTCGATCAAATCAAGGTCATAATCCTCTCTTGCTTTGAGAATTGCATCTGCTGTTTTCATCTCACCTAAAGATTCTCCATTTGGGTCAATAACCATAACTATCTCTGCTTTAATGAACTCGTTACGATTAAACCCGTAGGTATTCTCCGTCTTTACAAATGGTTTGTATTGCCTAGGACCTGTATATGGGCCTCTAGGTCTAAAAACAAATCCACCTGGTCTACTAAACTGTGGTCTACCTTGAAACCCTCTAGATGGTCCAGAATTTGTATTGTTTATGATAAAAGAAATAATAACTTATATATAATTATATCAAATCTCTATAGAATCTATTAATTTTTTTAAAGTTTCTTTTCCTCTATTTCTGATAGTAATTTAAGAATGAATTCTTCAGTTTTCATCATTCCCATATCCTTTCCTATTCGAGGTCTTACTGCTACTGAATCATTTTCAACTTCCTTATCTCCCATTACTAACATGTAAGGTACTTTTTGCATTTGAGCATCTCTAATTCTAGATTGCATTCTTTCAGGTCTACTATCTAGCTCTACTCGCATATTAAGTGCACTCATCTTCTTTTGAAGTTGCTTTGCATACTCAACATGCTTATCTCCTATTGGTATTAACACAACTTGAGTTGGAGCTAACCAAACTGGAAATGCTCCTGCATATCTTTCAATTAGTAATGCTATTGTTCTTTCTATACAACCTACAGATGATCTATGTATGACGATTGGTTCTACTTCCATTCCATTTTCATCGGTATATCTAAGTTCAAATCTTTTTGGCATAACAAAGTCATATTGAACTGTAAATGCAGTTTCTTCTTTTCCTAAAATATTCTTCATTTGAATATCTAATTTAGGCCCATAGAATGCTGCTTCACCTTCAGCCTCATAACTTTTAACTGATCTGGTTTTTAGAAGATCACGTAAAATACCTTCTGCATGATCCCATGCTGCATCATCTTTAAAGTATTTCTTAGTATCTTTTCTATCTCCTAGAGATAATCTATACCAATAGTCTTCGTTAGGTTTAAGTCCAAATATTCCATTTGCAAACTCAATTAAATCTAATGCTTTATTAATCTCATCAGTTGCCTGATCTTTTGTTGCAATGATATGAGCATCTGCTAGACAAAAACTTCTGACTCTCATAAGGCCTGATAATTCTCCAGATTGTTCATATCTATATAGCTTTGCAAGCTCAGCAATACGCATAGGAAGTTCTCTGTAACTTCTTTTTTCAGATGAATATATCTGAAAGTGATGAGGACAAGTCATAGGTCTAAGCATAAACTCTTCTTCATCTATTACAATAGGAGCATACATTGAATCTTTGTAGTATGGATAATGACCTGACTTCTTATATAGATCAATCTTTGCAATATCTGGAGTATATACATGGTCGTATCCACGCTTAATTTCTTCATCTACTATGAATCTTTCAATTTCTCTCCTTATGGTTGCACCTTTTTTTGTCCAAAGAGGTAATCCTTTTCCTACAAGGTCGGAAAATATGAATAACCCGAGTTCTTTTCCTAGAGTCCTATGATCTCTTTTTTTAGCTTCTTCTAGCATTAAGAAATATTTATCTACTTCTTCCCCCGTATCAAATTCTATTCCATAAATTCTTTGTAATGATGGTCGTTTTTCATCTCCCTTCCAATATGCAGCAGCCGTAGTCGTAAGCTTGAAAATACCTACCATCCCAGTACTTTTTACATGAGGACCTTTACACATATCTTCAAACACATCACCAGTTTTGAAGAAACTAATTTGCTCATCATTAATATCATTTAGTAGCTCAGCTTTATATATCTGTCCTTTTCTATTTAGCATCTCAATAGCTTCATCTCTTGGAATCATTATTTGATTAATTGCTAGATCTTGCTTTTTGATCTCATACATTCTATCTTCTATCTTTTGAAGATCATCTGAAGATAATGGTTTAGCTAAATCAAAATCATAGTAAAATCCATTATCAATAGCTGGTCCTATTCCAAGTTTTGCATCTGGAAATAGCTCAAGTACAGCCTGACCTAACATGTGAGCTGATGAATGTCTTTTAACTTCTATTTCTGAAACTTTAGATTCTATTTTTTCTTGTTCTTTATTATTTTGCATTTGAATTTAATTAATATATTTATATTATTAATGAGTATATCTCATTTTACTATATTCTTGGTATTTTTGGGTCTTGGGAGTTAATGTCGAATGAGTCATATTCTCCAGTCGTGTTTTACACAACTGACCCTAGTAGTTGTAGTGGTAGTTGTGTTACTTCTGGTTTTTATATTCAAAACAAATGACTTCATTAGTGTGTATTATAGTTGAATAAAATAATATTTTCAAATATTAAGGAAAACTTTGTCTCTCTCCCCTTTATTTCACAATTACCGTGGCTCCTAGAAACTTTGCAAACATTCTTAGAGTCGGTATTCTTATTCGATTAAAATGGATTCTATTAATATTAGTACTTAATGCATTTGGAGCGTCTTTATTTACTATGCTTTGCATAGCGTTTGCGTCAAACCTTGCTATTCTTGTTGTTTGCATTTGCTTTTCCCTGATCTCTTTATTTGTGTAATCTAATAAATCGTTAATATATCCCACATATTGCATTAGTATTCCTGTCATATAGTTGTTTCTAACAGTATCAATAAATATTTTTCTTACATCCTCCGTATCACTAATTAATTTTGTCCTAGTTTCTTTTTTTATTTTTAAGATTTCAACTTCAGTTAGCACATGTCCAATTAAACTTTTCTTTTCACGAAGTATAGATTCAGTTGCAATAGAAAATCCTAAAAGTAGTCGAGCATGCACTTTTGCCTCATAATATGTGATTATTTTCATTTCTCCTTCTGGAAGTTCCATATAGGTGTATTAATTTGTGTGGAGCGTAAATAGAATAAGAATTACAAGATCAAATATTAAAGAAAATGCATATCTCATTTCACCTAGATACAGTGCATATGAACCTAGTATTATGAAATGAAGGATCATAAGTACAACTATTACATTTCTTAACTTTCTACTTTTTTGTTTTAGAAGATTAATAACCATAATTGAATATATGACTATGTCGCCTGCAATTATTGGGAATACTTCAAGCGGATTGGCTTTTGTAGTTATTTCATTAATAATATATCCAATTTGAAGGAGAAATTTAAATACAGTTAATCCTATTATTATGTATTTTACAATGTCTTTTCCTAAGTTTTTTCCTTTTGTAATTTCATCTAATTCTTCCTTTCCTTTCCCATCAAACTTAATCATGTAAAGAAAGATAAAGAATTGAACTATAAAACTTATATATATTATTGGCAAAGCTGGTTTAAAAAAGTAATCATTACTTTGTGATATGAACTTCCCTATTTCATCCCAAAAGAATCCAAATCCAATTCCTACTCCAATTGCACTTAATAGTTTAAGTTTTATACTTGGTTTCAAAACAAAGTTAGCAAGTATCACTATTAACATTATTATTCCTCCGTATAGAAGATGTGCAATGTGAAAATCTGATGTTGAAAGTTGTGGAAAATTTGTGGCAGTAAGAAATGATCTAATACCAAATATGGTAACAATAGATGTAAGTAAGTAGATAAATAGGTAAACACTAAATCCTTTATTTAAATTAGTTCTCATTAATATTGTATTTAATCTTATATCCACGATTATATCAATACTTGAAGAAATATATTAAAATAAATATATATTTATAAAGTATTAATCATGAAAGAAGATAGTAAAAAGTATTATTTAACTTCTCTAGTACTACTTGTAATTGGATGTGTTGATTTATTAAGGGGATTTCTTCATACATTTGATGTTGTTTCAGCATCTAAAACATTTGCTAAACTAGATCTATCTTTTGCAAGAGACAATCAATTAACACTTCTTGGAGCATTTGGTATATCAAACATTCTTACAGGACTTATCTATATTCTTATAAGTAGAAAGGCCAAGAACTTATCTCCATATATACTTACAATTATCCCAATATCATATATTGTAGGATTTATTGGTCTTAGAGTATCTGGAATTAATGCGACTGCGGATTTCTTAGGTAAATACTTTATGCTATTTTACTTACTAGTATGTATTGTTACGGTTGGAATATATATTTATAGGACTAAGAAGAAATAAGGGAACTTCATAGTATTTATTTGGTTTTATTATGATATTTTGCTCTTTCCTTACGGTTATAATATGGTTGTGTTTAAACCTAAATATACAATTACTGACTCATTATCTACCAGTATGCGAAAAGTTGGAGAACTTATGGGAGAGCTTAATAGTAGGGCATTCTCAGGCACTGCGCTATTAAATATGGCAAGGGAAGCAAGAGCTTTATCCTCATTTTCTTCAACTTCAATAGAAGGAAATCCCCTTCCTCTTACAGATGTTAAAAAGTTACTAAAATCAAATCCAGTAAATATACGAGATACTGAAAGAGAGGTATTAAATTACAATAAGGCACTATTAAATCTAGATCGTAAATTTGAATTAAATGAAGATATTAGAATATCCAATGATTTCATATGCGAAATACAATCAATTGTAATTGATGGTTTAATTCAAAAATCATATATAGGTAAATATAGAGAACAACCTGTTTTTGTAAATGATCCTAGAAAAAGAGAAACTGTATATCTACCTCCTGATCACAAGGATGTAAACTCTTTAATGACAGAACTAGTTGAGTTTATTAATAGCAATGAAGGTGTTATTGATCCTTTAATTATTGCTGGAATTTTTCATAAACAATCAGTTGTTATTCATCCTTTTATGGATGGAAATGGTAGAACAACAAGACTTGTTACTAAAACACTACTTGCAAAATTAGGTATGAATACATTAAAACTATTTAGCTTCGAAAACTACTATAACAATAATGTTACTAAGTATTTTGAAAAGGTCGGAGTACTTGGTAACTATTACGATATATTTAAAGGATTAGATTTTACAGCTTGGTTAGAATATTTTGTGGAAGGAATAATTGATGAATTAATTAGAGTTAAATCAATGCTTCCAGAGTATCAAGAAAGACTTGAACCACATCATAAGGTTATTATTGAATATATTAAAG
>JBAXKR010000038.1:0-8260 GCA_037135235.1 bacterium
ATGTTAAGGGTAAAAATCCATATAATAGGTATTATGATTATGGTACAGCATGGAAATATATAGAAGATAACTACTCTCCTGAGATTTTGTTTGACTTGCTTTCTAGAATGTCCTCATTTCCTTCGAATAGTAAAAAATATGCCTGGGAACTTATTGAGAAGAGAGGAACAAAAAAGGATCTTAAAGTATTAAAAAAAGTTCTAGAAAAATATAAAATGGACCCGACTGATATAAAAAAAATAAGTACTATTTTTAATTTGGATAAAGGAATTAAAGATATTCCAAGTCGGAATTCATTTATTTCTAGTCTACTCAAAGTATTCAGGAAGCCAAACTAAGTACGGGGTATTCTATTTTAATTTTCCTAAAAAATCTGTCATTAATGCATTAAACTTATCTGGAGTTTCTTCCATTGAAACATGTCCACTATTTGGAATTATTTCAAGCATAGATAATGGTATTTTCTTACTTAATTCCTTTGAGTTTTCTAAAGGAATAATGTGATCATTTTCTCCGTGAACAATTAATACAGGAATATTTATATCTTCTGAGTTGTACTTACCATCCTGTCTAGATGAGACAATATATCTAAATGTTTTAAACCTTCCCTTTATGGAATATGGATCCATATATCCTTTTAGTGTTTTATCTAGAATTAATTTAGGATCAGAATATGCGGAAGTTAAAAAATCTGTCATATTTTTGGGATTTGATAGAAGCATGTAGAAAGGATCTACAAAAAGTCTCATAAGTGGAAAGGATATTCCAGCATAATTGTTATTTGGATTTGCTGAAGATACAAGTATTAATGCACCAACTCTCTCTTGAGCTTTAAGTGCAACTATTTGAGATATTGCTCCCCCCATTGAGTTTCCAATTATTGAAAATTCTTTTATACCAAGTTTGTCAGCGACCTCTATTACCATATCAGCTTGTGATTCATTTGATAGATTAGTATTTGTAATATCTTTACTAAGTCCATATCCTTTAAGATCAATTGCATAACAATCTGAAATTAATGCACATGCACTCATGTTATTCTCCCAGCTTATGGTATTAGCACCAAAACCATGAATAAGTAAAATACTATTTTTCTTGTTCTCAATTATCCCAGTGTAATCTGATTTGATGTAATAGATATTTCCATGTGATGTTTGAATAAAGTGTCCATTTGTTGCTATCAGATCATTAACTGTTTTAGTTTCTGTTGAATTTAGGTAGCTTTGAAAGACAATATTTAATATGAGAAAAGCAATGAATATTAAAATAGAGAAAATACCAAATAGCTTCCCAAGTCTTTTTATTCTTCTCTTCATATATTTGATGTTAAAATCATAACTGATATTAGCAAATATTAAGCTATATATATATTGGAAGTGAAAATGGGATTATATAGAAAACTAAATATACATAATCTAACCTCACCAGTTATTGCCTTATCTCCTATGGATGGTGTAACAGATTTTGCATATAGGGAGATTGCAAAAAAATATGGACATGTGGATTTACTATATACTGAATTTGTAAATGTTCATGGATTATCTCTTGGAGTCGAAAGTCTAATTAATGAGCTTATGTATTCTGAATTTCAAAGACCAATATTATCTCAAATATATGGACATGAAATTGAATATTTTTATCCAGCAGCATTAGTTTGTCTTTTTCTAGGATTTGATGGAATCGATATTAATATGGGATGTCCTGCAAAAAAGGTGTCAGATAGAGGTGCTGGTGCTGGACTCATATGTAATCCTGAATCTGCAAAAAAGATTATTCTTGAAGTGAAAAAAGCAAGGGAAGATTTTACTTCTGAATTTAAAGTTAAAGAAATATTAAGTATTGATAATCTTTCAGCAGAATATATTACTGAGGTAATTGTAAGACTAATTGAAAATCATAATCCTGAACTATTACCATCAATTAAACCTATTCGGCTTGGAAGAAACATATTTGAGAAACTTAAGAATTGGAATTTGAATATTAAATATATCTTTAGTAATGAAAGATTGAATAACCTAACAGTATCTGTAAAGACAAGAATTGGATATGACTCTGATATTGTAGATAAATGGATTCCAAGTATATCAGAATCTAGTCCTGACTTTATTGCAATTCATGGAAGAACACTTAAACAAATGTATACAGGAAGTGCTTCTTGGGAGTCTATCTCCAAAGCTATATCTACACTTAAAGAGTTAGGTAAAGATATCCTAGTATTTGCAAATGGGGATATAAAGACAAAAGATGATGCAAAAAAATGTCTTCAAATAACTAAAGCTGATGGAATATTAATAGGAAGGGGATCTTATGGTAATCCATGGATATTTGAAGATATTAGAAACTCAATAATTGAATCAAAATCAGATACTCCTTTAGATATTAGAACTATGGAAGATATTAGGAAGTTACTACTAGATCATTCTGAAGTATTTGTGAAAGCGAAAGGTGAAGAAAGATTTTTTGAAATGAGAAAAAATCTAGCATGGGCAATATCAGGTATACCTAATGCAAGTGAAGTAAGAAGTAAACTTGTAAGATGTAATACACTTTCAGAGTTAAAAACTATATTAACTACTATCTAGATAAAGTATAAAACTGCTTTTCCAATTCATTTCATAAAAATGTATAATCCAAGAATTCATTAGTTGTTATTAATTTTTAATGAGAAAGATAACTAAAGCTGTAATAACTGCTGCTGGACTTGGAACTAGATTTCTTCCTGCAACAAAGAATGTTGCAAAAGAGTTAATACCAATAATCAATAAACCAACTATTCAATACAAGGTTGAAGCCTGTATTGAGGCTGGAATTACCGATATTGTTATAGTAACTCGATTTGGAAATCATTCTGTTGAAGATTTTTTTGATTCTACTCCAGCACTTGAAAGTTATTTAAAAGAAAAGGGTAAAGATAAAGAAGCTGAGATGATTAAAAAAATATATACTTCAGCAAACTTCACATTTGTAAGGCAAGATATGACATTACCCTACGGTCAGGGCGCTCCACTTTATTCAGTTCGTAGACTAATTCATGATGAACCATTTTTCTTTGGATATGGAGATGATTTCTTACTAACTCAAGATAATTATGTAAAGGATATGATTGATTTGTATAACAAGAATAATGCGGAGATAGTCTTATCTTGTATTAATGTAGATAAAGAAAAAATTAAGAAGCTAAGTGTAGTGAATGTTAATAGTGAGAATAGGGTTGTAAGTTTTATTGAAAAACCTAAAGATGAAGAGATTAATTCTACTCTTTCATCTATTGGAAGTTACATATTACCTTCAGATATATTCGAACATCTTGATCCTACAAAATTAGATGCTAGAGGTGAGTTCATATTCCAACAATCCTTCGACCACTATATCCCTAGAGGTAATATGTATGCATATAACGTTCAGGGGAAATTTTTAACTAATGGTGACCCACTTAACTTCCTAATTAGTAATGTTGAGGTAGGACTATATAGAGAAGATGTTAAAGAAGAATTTAAAAAATATCTAATTAAGAGATTAGCTGAGTGAAATATATTAAAAAAGGTATATAATGAGACGCAAATTTAAAATACATAATAATATATATTAATATGGCAAAGCCAAAACTACTTTTAGTAATTCCAATATATAACGAGGAAGAGCAAATAGAGTCTTCAATGAGGAAACTATTTGACTATGCTACTACCAATCTATTGGATTATGAATGGAAGGTATTAGTTGGTGATAATGCTTCAAAGGATAAATCAGCTGAGATTTATCAAAGACTTACTAAAGAGAATCCTGAAAGATTTGGATATTCAAGAGTAGATAAAAAGGGAAGAGGACTTAATCTTAAAAACGTTTGGCTTAATCAGGACTTTGATTACTCAATATATATGGATTGTGATTTGTCGACAGATGTTAAACATATAAAAAAAATGATTGATGTTTTAAGAAATGGACAAGCAGATCTTGCTATTGGAAGTAGACTTGCTAAAGGTGCAAAAGTTGTTGGTAGAAAAAAACTAAGAGAATTAACTTCAAGAGTGTATGTTTTGATAATTAAAATCATAGCATCTACTAGAATTACAGATTACCAATGTGGGTTTAAATCAATAACTAAAAAATGGGCTATGAAGGTATTACCTCATGTTGAAGATAACACCTGGTATTTTGATACTGAACTTATACTTCTTACTGAAAAGAGTGGTCACAAGATATATGAAGAGCCAGTATTTTGGACTGATGATCCAGGTACTACTGTTAAAATATGGAAAACTGCAATGGATGATTTAAAAGGTCTTTATAGAACTCTTAAACAAAAGAAATGGTTAGATCTTGCAAATACTTCAGTTGATAAGAAAAAGTATGCCTCAACTTTATTTGATTTTATTATGCAATTTGCAAAGTTTTTTATTATCGGTGGTTTAAGTTTTATTCTTAACTGGTCCTTAATGGTAGGTTTCCAATTATTATTCAATAGAATAGTATTGTTTTCTATTGGGACAATAGAGGTAAAAACATATCTTGCGGGAAGCATTTTTGCATACATACTGTCTGCAATATTTAACTACTTTGCAAATAGAAAGTTTACATTTGGACATACTACAAAAAAGATAGCAAAACAAATATCAGTATTCTTTATTGTAAGTTGTGTTGGCTTGTTACTTAACTCTATACTTGTTTATCTATTTGTAGAAAAAGTTGGAATTTCATCTTTTTGGGTTACACCACTCGCAGCAGCTATAGTATTGTTCTGGAATTTTTTTGGACAAAGAACATTTGCATTTAAGAAATCAAAATAGAATTTGTAACTATTACTTTAGAAGTATTCTGCTACTCTTTTAACCTTCTTGATAAAGAAGTTATATCCGACTATTAATAGGGTAACTGATATTACTAGCATTATTATTGTTACCTTTAGGTTTGAAATATTATTATATATTAATGTTTGCCTAGCACTTTCGATAAGAAATCCAAGAGGATTTAATGCAACTATTTTCCCAAATGGTTTTTGAATAATATCGGAGAGTTGATAAACAATAGGGGTAGCCCAGAATAGGAGTGTAAAAAATAGCTCAAAGATGTGTTGTAAATCTCTTAATCTTATTATGATAATACTCAAAAAGAAACTTGCACCTAGAATGAACACATAAAGAATTGAAACTAGGAGAATGAAGTATAGAATACTGATTCCAAATCCACCAAGGTTATTCCCAAGCTTATTTACTTCAAATACAATTGATTCAAATCCATTCATACCTCTTTGATTAGCAAGACTAGTCATCACATATATAACGAAGATGACTGTAAATAGAACCATGTTGATTACTAAGTTAATCACAGCCATCAGAGTAGAAGCTATTACTGCAATATGTCTTTTAAAGTTAACCTTAAGTATGATTCCAGCTTTATCAAGTAATCCATTCATTCCAAATATTATTCCTTCATTTAGGAAATTAAATAGAAGAATACCAAGCATTAACTTAACAGGATAGTAGTCCTTACTTCCTGAAAAACTTGTCCATACAAAGTAAAGTATTAAAAATGTAAGAAATGGTTTCAGAAGTACCCAGAGAAATCCAAGTATTGAGTTATTGTATCTTAACTTAAAACTTGTTCTTACAAGTTCGAATAGTAAATCTTTTGTATTGTCTTTCATATACTTATATTATTTAATATCTTCTTGATTATATCAAATCTGATTGTACCAGATTTTACTTGATCATAAGTATAGCTCCAGCAGCAATCATTACTGAACCTAAGATACTTTGCCACCTAATCTCTTCTGATAGGAAAAGCACTGCAAGAATATATACAAATATGACAGAAGTTCTATCTAGTGCAGTGAGTTTACTAGCTTCTCCTAGCTGTAGCCCATTAAAATAGAAGAACATTGATATAGCACCAAGAATCCCACTAATTATAATAAATATAACGGCATTTTGATCTGATAAGACATTCTTAACATCTTTTTTAAAGAATACCAAAACCATACAAAGAAAAATTGACATTACTACTGATCTCACACCTGTTGCCACCATTGGATCAACATTTTTAAGTCCAATCTTGGCAACAATTGCTGTTAATGCTGCAAATATTGCTGCAAGGATCCCATTAATTATTAACATTCTAGTAGATATATTGGTTATTTCTCACATTATTAGCCATTTTTTTTAGAAAAGATAGTAAAAAAGGCGTCCAAGTGATGAAAAACTCCAATTGTACTGGTATAATTGGGTAAGTAATACTATTTGTTATATCTTAATATTGTTTGCAGAAGGTAATAAAACATTTTTGAAAACTATTAAACAGTTTGAATCTCAATATATTTACCCCAAAATTGAAGCACAACTTCAAGAAAATAATCCGTTTTACAATGTAGCTGACTATTTAATGATGTTAGCTGCCTGCACAGATATATGTAAGGTGATTAGTACTAATAATAAATATATTGTTGCTACACCAATTCAATTATCAAACAGAGAAATTGATAGAAAGACAGCAATAATGTTTTCAAAAAACGAAGTGGAAGATACTGGTTTAGATATATTAAAACTATACTATAATACTAACTCAAATTATCTAAGATCTACAGCAAGTTGTATACCAGACTCAATAACTAATACAGCAATAGAGTTTGGTTTATTAAGGAGGACCGACTTTACTGAAACATATAATCAAATGGGAACTATTTTGTTTAAACTAGGTGGTTTTGTACTAAATCCTCAAGATAGTAATCTAATGACTTTATCTGAATATTTTGGAATTCAAAAAAAAGAATATGAAGAAATATTTGAATGCAATGACTCGATTGATTAGAGTATAATATGTTAGCCTTATAGTCCTTACATATTAAAAATATAAATATGTTAAAAGGAATTGGAATCGAAAGTACTTGTCTTTCAGTAATCATGTCTTACAAAGAAGAACTTCTAAGTGATCAAACTATCGAAAGACACACAAAGTTAAAAAGAAATATTCTTTATGCATTTGCGTATGAAGGAATATTTAATGTAAATTCAAATTTAAATAGATTTCTTGCTCTTCAATTAGTCAATACCAAGCCAAGCCAATATATGACTTTGATGAATTTAAAATCAGCTGATTCGAAAAAGGGGATATTAGTACTTGGAATAAATGAAAAATCATTGTTACTTAATAGATTAAGAGTAAATGCATTAAAGGATCTACTATATAGATTTATAGAAAATCTTAATTTAAGCACAATTCCGAGTGAAAGAAGAACTTATGACCAAACAGTTTCAGTATTATCTGTATTAGGAACTAAGCTTAGAGATCCTGAAAAGTATGGGTTAATAACTAAAGATGAATTTAATTATGTAAATAGTACGTTAGTAAGTTAGCTAATTAAGAAAAATTGCTAAATTGCTATGGGATTGATATAATATTCAAATGTCTCAAAACATATTTAGCAAAAACTATCATTGGAATAAACTTACTGAAGGTAAGTCAATCTAGTTTGGCTATCTAAATACCGTCAGTAAGAAACCAACCCACATAAGTGGGTTTTTTATTGCCTATTTTATATTTAAGAACTTAAATTTATGAAAATACTAGTTATTGGAGGAGCTCACGGAAATGAGCCACTTGGAATTGATCTTGTAAAAATGATCAATAATAATCCAATAAAAAATGTACAAGCTATATTCGGTAATGAAATGGCTATTAAAAGAAATAGCAGATTTGGTGACCTAGATTTTGATGAATGTTTTCCGGGGAAAAAGAATAGTAAGGTCTATGAGTACAGACAATCATATAAAATATTAGAATTGTCTAAGAAGGTTGATATTGTCCTAGATTTTCATAATACATACTGTAGTAATAACGACTGTGGAATATATGATGAAAATGGCAATGATAATTTAAGAAATATAACTAAGTTTCTTGGTTTAAAAAGAATTGTAATATCAGATTGTGTTGATCTAGATAAATTTGCGACAAACTCTTTAACTGTTGAAATAAGCAGAGACAGTAAATTATTTAACACTAAATATTGGTATGAAAAAGTAAAAAAGTTAAGTGAATTGGATGAAGTTAAAGCTGATTGTGATTTACCTATATACAAATTTATATATACGATGACTTTAGAAGATAGAGATAAATATGGGTTAAATAGAAAAGGATTTAAAGCATTTAAAAAAATCGATTCAACAATTGCAAAAAAACTAGGAGTAAAAAGTCCAGCTTACCCTGTCTTTATTGCTGACAAATATACTTTAAATTATTTTGGATACTTACTGAATAAAGTAGATGAAAG
>JBAXKR010000039.1:0-8143 GCA_037135235.1 bacterium
CAATAAGATTATTTGGTTTTGATTCTTTAATAGAGTTATCTCTATTTGAAGATCTAATAACTGTTTCAGGTGTTGGGCCTAAAACTGCTATGCAGATAATGACAATTGGGGAAAGTTTGCTTACAAAATCAATAATAAGTGGAAATTTAAAGGCTGTAAAGATTAAGGGTGTTGGAACTAAAACGCTAGAAAAAATTGTATTAGAGTTATCGTCTAAATTTAAAGAAAATCCAAAGTATCAAAGCATTGCTTCAATATCAGAAATGGGAAATGAGGGAGATACATTAAAATCAAATGAGAGTTTTGAAAAAGATGAAACTGATAAGTTGGAAATCTTTGAAGCTCTTCAAAATCTTGGCTTTAAAGTTAATGAAATTAGTGAGTCATATAAAAAGATAGAAGCTCAAAAAGATTCAGATCAGTTTTCTAGTCAGGAAATTATTAAACTTATGCTCCAATATCTTAGAAATAGATAAATACATTAGTTACAAACATAAATTATGTCTGATAGAATCTTAAATCCAAAGGAAGAAGAAGTGGGAGAGAAAGAGGCTGATAAGTCCTTAAGACCTAAAATGTTTAGTGATTTAATTGGAAGAGAAAGAGAAAAACAAATCCTTCGTGTAATGATTGATGCTGCAAAGAGCAGAAATGAATCACTTGACCATGTTATATTTCATGGCCCTCCAGGCTTAGGAAAAACAAGTATTGCTTTTGTAATTGCAAACGAAATGGGTAAAAGTATTCATGTAACTTCAGGCCCAGCAATTGAAAGAGCAGGGGATTTAGCCTCGATAATTACAAATCTTCAAGATGGTGATATCTTATTTATAGATGAAATTCATAGGTTAAGTAAGGTTGTAGAAGAGGTCTTGTATCCTGCAATGGAAGATTTTGCAATAGACATTATTCTAGGTAAGGGCCCTTCTGCAAAAAGTGTAAGAATTGATTTACCTCATTTTACAATTATTGGTGCAACAACCAAAATTGGTATGGTTAGTGCCCCACTTAGAGATAGATTTGGTTCTCTAATGAGGTTAGATTTCTATAATACAGATGAGCTTAAACAAATGGTGCTTCAAAAAGCAAAAATACTTAATGTTGAAATTGATGAACCTCATGCAAAATTAATAGCTGAAAGATCTCGCGGAACTGCTAGAATTGCTATAAGGTTGCTTAAAAGAGTTAGAGATTTTACAAATTACAGGTATAATAATAAAGTAACAAAGGAAGACCTTGAAGATGCTATGAAACTTCTTCAAATTGATAATTTAGGTCTAGATGAGAACGATAGAAAGATATTGAAGACTATTATTACTAACTTTGAAGGTGGTCCTGTTGGTTTAGGCACTATTGCTGCATCTTTATCTGAAGAAGAAGATACGATAGCTGATGTATATGAACCATATTTAATACAAATTGGATTTTTACAAAGGACACCTAAAGGTAGAGTTGCAACTAAAAAGGCTTATGAATATCTTGGACTTGATTTTACGGCTGACTCACTGGATCAATCAAGTTTGCTATAGTATATTATTAAAATAAATATATGCAAGTATCTACAAGGATAAAAACAATTATTGCAACTATTGTAACAACACTTGCGTTTGTGATTTTTGAATTTGGCATAGTTAGTCTTGAGTCTACTGGCTTAACAGATTTAGGAAGAAGGGTAGTGGTATCTTTGATAATAGCAGTCGTATTATACTTAGGTATTATGTGGGTAGTCTCATTTAAGCTTAATCTTACAAGATTATTAATCATTCCGTTATTTCCATCTTTATTTATGTTTCTATTCTCACTTTTCGTAGGACTTTCTTTTTATCAAGGAATATTTGGTGTAACAGCTTTTTCTCTATCAGTAATTACTACAATAATAATTGTAATACTTTCATATAGCCTTATACTTAATGCAAATATCCTAGATATAGCAAGCTATAATGAAACATTACCTCTAGCTAGAGCTGCAAAGACTGCCCAGTATATTTTCTCATTAATTTGTAATTTTCTCTTCTTTACAATTATATATAACGTTAACATTAGTAATATTCTAAGGACAACTCTCACTTTATTTTTCATGTTCTATCTTAGCTTCCAGCTTCTTTGGGTTATGTCTCTTTCTTCAAAGGTAAATATTAAATTAACATTGCCAATAGGACTAGTTCTATTTGTAATTACATTAGCATTTAACCTTTGGCCAATATCTTCAGAATTCATTGCACTTCTGCTTACGACTTGTTTCTATGTCATATTTGGGGTTGCCCTAGAGGTTTCTCCCAAGTTTTCAAAAGAAGTTATATTTGAATATACATTCATAACCTTACTAGTAATATTCTTTTGTTTATTAGTAACTGACTGGGGAATAAATGGAAGAATGATTTGGTAGATTGGCAGGGGAGAGGGGATATTCTACTTTCAATTATTAACAAACAAACGTACCAAATTCAGCTTAACTATAGGACATACCCTATAGTTATTACTTCTTTGATGTAATTATTACAACATGTGAAACATCCCAGTTTGTGGATAACTAGATAATCAGTGGAGAAGTACTACTTTTAATAATCACTACTACCTTCTTTTTGATAAGTAATACTCATATAAGTAGAAGTATATTTATAAAAGTACTTAATAATCTTGTTAATTAGTGATTTACAATTACATGCTCTTTTAGCAAAAGAGAGAGGTATTGACAAGGATATATTACTGAGTATAATCACTCTTATATGCCGTTAGGAGCATTAGAAGCGAAGGGTATATGGCTTTTAGTGTGTTTTTATAATATTCTATTAATATTAGTTTAATGTCATTTTTTATATTATTTAATTAATTATTAAGTTATTTCTGATTAATTATTCTCTCAATTTTTCGTTCTTTTCTAATAAGTCTGTATTTCTATAAAATGGCTTAATATAAGGAAATCGAGGTTTTTATCAAAATAGCACTCACCTATCTAAATCATGTCAAATATTCTTAATAATAAAGAGGAGTTTTTTAATAGTCTTTTAAGCAATAATTATAGCGAAAAGACCTTATCTAGCTATAAAAGAGACATTAATGCCTTTGAAAGATTCCTTGTGTTAAATAAGCTTGATTTTATGACAATAAATAGGCTTACAATCAATAATTTTAAGGCAATCCTTATGGGGCCAGGGCATTTACAGCTTTTTGAGGATGAAGTTAATGGAACTGTAAGAGTTCATACAATATCTAATTCAAAGCCAGGTCTATCAAGTAAATCCGTTAATCGAATGTTATCAGCATTAAGATCATATCTAAGATTCCTAGTAATTAATGATCTTGAAAGCCCTCTACCACCTGACAAAATAGACTTTGTTAAGAAGGAAAAGAAAGTGTCATTACTTGCAGATGAGGCGGATATCTTTAGACTAGTTGAGTATCCAACCATATTTGAAAAAGATGAGTTTATTAAGTGTCGTAACAGATTGTTTCTAGAGTTGTTATTCTCAACCGGTATGAGAATATCTGAAGCTTGTAGCCTCAATATGGATCAGATTGGGTATATGGATAAGGCTTCTGGTAAGTTTATTGTGAATGACAAGATATATATAAGTGGAAAAGGGAAAAAACAAAGATACATATATATATTGCCTAGATGTAAGGAGCATATTGAGAAATATTTGGAAGTAAGAAACTCAGATCTTCCAGCCTTATTCCTACCTAAAACAGGCACTAGAAAGGTTCTTAAAGAGCCGTTAAGTATTCGAGTATCTAATAACTACTTTCAAATGAAGATAGTCCAATATAGAAGACTTCTTGGAATTAATGTTAGAACATCTGCCCATAGTCTTAGACATGGCTTTGCAACATTTCTAGCAGAAAAAGGTGCAAATGTTGTAGCACTTCAAACCTTATTAGGTCATGAATCATTAACTACTACTACTAAATATTTACATTCTTCGGATAAATTAGCTGAAAAAGTTGTTAGAGAGCTTGGAGATTCTACAAGATAATTTAGTTGTTTTTGTTATGCTAAATGAAGATTTATCTGTATATAAAATCGTAATTGCAAAATCTGAATTTCTTACCTACAAAAACTGGAAATATTACAAACCTCATCAGGAACATTTTTCTCAAACTCTAAAAGGAACAATCCCTAAAGAAACTACACTTCCAAAGTATATGTCTTTAAATTGGATAGAATTATTGAAATCATATCAGAATAACCCATTGTAATCAGGCCTTGCGAAGGAATCGAGTTTAAAGGCCTCTAAAACAAATGATACAACTGTTGAGGTACTATCAAGTCGCTCTATTAATAGAATGTTGTCGTCACTTCGCTCATATTTAAGATTTCGTCTAGAATTTGATTTCTTTTGTCCGGTTAGTCCAGATGTTGTAAAACTTATAAAAACTAAAAAGAAAGAATCTCAAGTTGCAGAACTTCCAGAACTTATTATATTAATTGAAGCTCCAACAAAACTTGAAAAACATAAACTTATTGGTTTAAGGAATCGCGCAATGTTAGAGCTTTTATTTTCTACAGGTATGCGTATATCTGAACTTTGCAATCTTAATACAGATCAGCTTATGTTTAATAATAACGATGGTAAACATATAGACTCAGGAAAGATATGTATATTAGGTAAGGGTAAAAAACAAAGATTTGTATACCTTACAGAAAGGTGCAGAATTCACCCAGCTTTATTCATACCATATAAAGGCTCTAGAGCGTTTGTTAAACATGGATTTGCAACATATCTTGCTGAAGCAAGTGCAAATTCAGCTGCTATTCAGGTTCTCTTAGGTCATGAATCTCTAGCTACAACAACTAGATATGTTCATGCATCAGATAGATTTGCAGAAAATACTCATAAACAGTTTCACCCACTTAAAACCGATAATGATGATGAAAAAGCTTCTGAAGACTTTGAAAACCTGCCTGTATCAAATAATCAGACTGTTGAAGAAAATGTCGCACCTAGTGTATTTAATAAAAGTAAATAAAGATTACTGAGTATAATATTTTTTTGCCCTCTCTGAAATAGTAATTCAAAAATAAATTTAGTTAGTCTTTTGTCGGTCAATTTAAAAATAAATAATATTTTCTTAGAAAAAATTTATATATTTGAAATAAGTATAGTTGCTAGTTGTATATTATTATAGATCTCCACTACTCTTACTTAAAAATAATTAATCCGTAGTCTAGTAAAAAGAGCAGCCTCTCGGCTGCTCTTTTTATGTGTCTCTATTTGATCACTTCTATATAAGTGCCATAGCTGCAACCTTATCTTCACTATCGTTAAACCTTATTAAATGTACTCCACTTGTTTGTCTATTTCTTTCTGGCAAGTCTTTAACTGCTAGTCTGATAGATTGACCTTTTTCACTCATGATTAGTAGTTCTAAATCAGGATGATCCATGACTCTTGCAACCACTAATTCACCTGTTTTTTTATTTATCTCATGAGCATATATTCCACTACCACCACGTCCTTGTATACCAAATTGTGCAATTTTTGTTGCCTTGCCAAAGCCATGTTCCGTGATTGTGAGTAAATAGTTTTCTTTATTTCTTACAACATCCATTGAGATTACTTGGTCGTTTTCTTTGGCAAATTTAATACCTCTAACTCCCATAGTTGACCTTCCAGTTTCTCTAACATCATCTTCGTTGAAATGTATCGATTTTGCCATTCGAGTTACAATCAAAATCTCATCTTTCCCAGTTGTAGGTTTTACCCAAACAAGCTCATCATTTTGCTCAAGCTTAATTGCAATTAGTCCATTATTTCTAATATTTTGATAATCTTCAATTAATGTTTTCTTTACAGTTCCTTTTTTGGTTGCCATGAATAGGAACTTATAGTCTCTTCCTTGATGCTCTGTTTTTTCTTCACCTTCTTGAATTACTTCCTCATCTAGAAATTTTCCATTTGAGTGAGTAAGAATTGAAGTTATTCTTTCTCCTTGTTCAACATTAACAATATTGACTATTGCTTGTCCCTTTGCTTGTCGTCCAAATTCAGGGATATCGTAGACTTTACTTTCAAATACTCTTCCTTTGTTTGTAAAGAACATAATACTGTCATGGGTAGAGCAGGTGAATACATGTGCTACAGCGTCATCTTCTTTTGTAGTCATTCCTATTTTTCCCTTTCCTCCCCTATTTTGTACTGTATATACATCTTGTTTCATTCTTTTAATGTAACCTTGTTCACTTACAGTAACAATTACATCCTCTTTTGCTACAAGGTCTTCTTCTGCTACCTCACCTAGTGCACCTTTGTGAAGCTTTGTTCTTCTTGGATCATCTACCTTTTCTAAAATTGCTTCTAGTTCTGATTTAATAAAGCCAATAATTTTTAGTGGATCAGATAAAAGTTCAATTAGAAAATCTACTTTTTTCTTCAGCTCTTTATATTCTTCTTCGATTCTTTTTCTTTCAAGTGCAGCAAGCTTTCTAAGTTGCATATCAAGAATTGCAATTGCTTGTATTTCACTTAATTTGAATTTCTTCATAAGTCCTAACTTAGCAACCTCACTATCTGCAGATTCACGAATAAGCTTAATAACGGCATCTAGATTATCTAATGCAATCATTAATCCTTCTAATATATGTATTCTTTCTTGTGCTTTTGCAAGTTCATATTCATTCTTTCTAACAACTATCTCTTGTCTATGCTCTACAAATAGCTCTAAAAGCTTTTTTAAACTTAATACCTTTGGTTCACCTTTAACTAGACAAAGCATATTTGCATTAAATGCTTTTTGAAGCTCTGTATACTTGAATAGGTTATTTAGAATTACATTAGGTTTACCTTCTCTTTTAATTTCGATTACAACTCTAATACCTAATTTATTTGATTCATCTCTAATATCTGAAATACCCTCAACTTTTTTATCTTTAACAAGTTCTGCTATTTTGGCAACTAGTCTTGCCTTATTAACTTGGTATGGAAGTTCTGAAATAATAATTTCAAATCTACCACCTTTTGTTTCTTCAATTTTAGCAACTCCTCTCATAAGCACTCTTCCTCTTCCTGTTGCATACATATTCTTTATTTCTTTTTGATCGTATATTATTCCATAAGTTGGGAAATCTGGACCTGGAATAAATTTCATTAATTCATCAAGTTCTACATTTGATTCAAATTTAGGATATCTATCAGGATTAAGTGTAGCCAAATCAGCAATAGTCTTAATCTTGTTTGCGTAATTACTATTCCTTGCTAACCATTCTTTTTCTGGCTCCCATTGACTTCCCATATTCAACATAGCAATTAAAGCTTTGGTAACTTCAGCTGCATTGTGTGGTGGTATTTTAGTAGCCATACCAACAGCAATACCTTCAGCTCCATTTAATATTACATTTGGAAGAAGAGAAGGCATAACTAAAGGTTCTTTGTAATTTCCATCATAGTTAGGTCCAAAATCAACAGTCTGATATTCAAGTTCGTCAATTATTGTCATAGCAAACTTGGTAAGCTTAGCTTCTGTATACCTCATGGCAGCAGCACTATCTCCATCTATTGAGCCAAAGTTTCCTTGACCATCAATAAGTGGATATCTATAGCTAAACTCTTGAGCCATACGGACTAAGGTATCGTATACTGCAACATCTCCATGTGGATGATATTTACCTATGACGTCTCCAACGATTCTAGCTGATTTCTTATATCCCTTACTTGGAATAATGCCTTGTTTATACATTGAATAAAGAATTCTTCTTTGAACTGGTTTTAATCCATCTCTAATATCAGGTAATGCTCGAGCTACAATAACGCTCATTGCGTAGTTGATATAGCTTGATTTCATCTCCCCTACTACATCAGCGTTTCTAATGTTAGTACTTGAATCAGTTGAGTTTGTTATTCTTTTATCATCCATGGTTTCTAAATATATTATTTATATTACATTAATTATTTTCTTATGATAGGTTCTGGAATATCTGATGTTAATCTATTCCCAAACCTTGTATCTAACTTACCAGGAACACTTTTTGATATTTCTGGAGTGTGTTTAATTACATTATTATGATAACTTTCTTTACGATGGCATATTAAACTCATTAGTGAAGAAAAAAGATTGAGTCGACTAATTATTGAATAAGTATTTTTTTCACGTCTTATTGGAGATTCAGTTATTTTTATTCCTTCTTTTGGTATATTCATAATTATAT
>JBAXKR010000040.1:0-8062 GCA_037135235.1 bacterium
GATAGGAGTTCAACAATACTAGGATACTGGGGACATCTATTAGCTGATGCAGCCCACCATAAAAGAACAGTAACCTTAACAAAGAATAAAGGAAGACTTAGTGCAAAGGTAATAACTAATAAAAACTTTTTCGTTATTAGTGGATATCTATCTGCTATATATAAGCCAAAGTGGAGATTACCTGATGATGTCTTAGCAGATGATGCATATATGTCATACAAGATAATTGAAGATGGGAAAAGAATTGCTTACGAACCGGAAGCTACAGTTTACGTTAAATACCCTAATGCACTTAAAGATTGGTATAACCAGAAAGCAAGAAGTTTAGGTGGTTACATTCAATTATGGAAATATGGTTTTGTAACAGAAAAGACTAAAACAAGATCTATCTGGCAAGAAATTCAATACTTCTGGTTTCCAATTAAATATGCAAGAGATGTTACTCAATTATGTTGGTCACTACTTCTATACCCAGTAAGACTTATTCTTTGGATAAAGATTTTCTATGATAGAAAAATTGCTAAGAAGAGTTTTGAAAAGACATGGGTTAGAATCGAAAGTACGAAATAATTGGCTTTAAAACTTCCTATAGGGTACAATTATCATATAAATTATTAATATCTGATCATGTCAATTTATTCGCCTGATATCGCTAGAAACCACAATACACTTAGCCTTATAAAAGCAGGAAGCGCACTAGTGATGTCCTCTTTGCTTTTAACTGCATGTGGTAATAACGGTGGAGTTTCAACTCATATTAACCCAAGTGATTATCATAACTATATAGGGCTAACGGTACCTGGGTTTAAAGATCCAAATGGTGAAAATCGAATATACACTGTTGTTGTAGCACCAGCAGAACACCCTGATGGTATTTGTACCGATTTCGGAAAAGGACCTAAGAAAAATGATGGGAATCTTGTGCCCATAGTTGATCAAAACCCTTTTGGAAAAGGCGAAGCTAATGAATTCTACGGAAAAAATGTTATATTTCCCTTGGCAGAAACATTTGTCGTAGGAGTACTGAACAATAGAGGTGGAATAGATGTACTTGCAGATAATAAAGGAGAGGCAGAAGTAAATAAGACAGTTGCGGAAAGAATTAAAGCATTCCTTATTAAAACATGTGCTGGAAATAAAGTAAAAGAAGCTTAATAGTTTGAACCTAAAACTGCAGCATATATTGCTGCAGTTTCTGCTCTTAGAACATTCTCACCTAAGCTTACTGGTTTGAAACCAGCTGAAACAATCTGATCTAGCTCATTTTTTTCAAATCCTCCCTCAGGACCAATAAATATCTCCACTTTATTATATTTCTTTACCTCAACATCTTTTAAAGCTATAGGGTTATCTATTTCTGTAGTTGCTACAAGACTTAAAACACTTTCGCCTTTTGTAGTAACAAGTATCTTTTTCAGATCCATAATACTTATACTTGGGATCCATTTTCTTTCACTTTGCTTACATGCAGATACAACTATTTCTTTCCATCTCTCTAATTTCTTTTCTGCAACAGGTAAATCAAATTGAGACAGATGAGTTTTAGTAACAATAATTTCATCCACACCAAGTTCTGCTAATTTTTCTAAACCAAACTCAAATCTATCGAATTTGTACAAAGAAACTATAATACAAACCTTAGGTTTTTTAAGTTCTTCTTTAGCAGAAAAATACTTTTCTTCTATTACATTAAGTTTAATATTTGGATGTTTACTAGAAGATCCCTCTATTCTTAGAGAGGATATTTCACATAACCATTCATGACCAAGGCCATCAAAACAAACTACTTTCTCTCCAAGATTAAGTCTTAGTACTTTAATAGCATGATAAGATTCCTCGTCACCTAGTACTCCATTTTGTTTAGATATATTACAATAGAATCTATGCATATATACTGATTTTAGATTAATAGCGAGAGTTAATTAAATTTCATCATGCTTTGCCCCAGCTCTTTTGATTTACGAATGAAAAAATCGTTACAAAGATCTACAGGAAAATCCCCAAAAAATCTAGGAGTATCACTATTTTGATTTACTCCAAGAAAACTTTTTCCTAGAACGAACTTATCTACATGCCAATCAAACTTAACTTTAGCTTTTGAAATAAGGTCATCAATGCTTATTTCGTTGTTAGTAACAATTGTGTACAAATCTGTAAAATCACGTGTTCTAGAGGATTGGTATATTGTAAAAAGTTTATTAGTTGCTATATCAATAACACTATCTATTGCCAATTTATTAATTTTCGTTTTATTTTCAATTCTTGGAAAAGGGTAGTAGGTAAATTCAAGTTTAAGTTGATAGTTTCCGTCAAAGTTAAGGAAAAACAAATTTCGATTGTATACAGTTCTGAAGTCAAAATCTAAATATCCAATCTTTGATTTGTTTGTTTTTAAAAAAGTTAGAATTTGATTAATATCGAACTCTTCTTCAGAAAAGAAGTCGAGATCATCAGAATATCTATATGGATAGTAAAATCCAACTAAAGCAGTTCCACCACTTAAGTAAAAGTTACTTGTTAGATCTGACTCTGAAAATACGTTAACAAATTGAATTTGTTCTTTTGTTAATATCTTGTTGTTCAATTTAGTCTTTCAATAAGAATTCAATATATTTGGTTGTATCATCAGGAATATTTAGATTTTTTAAGTTTTTCCTTAAGTATTCTTTATCCAACAGATCTCCTTCATCCATACCAAAAGTTAACATTTGCTCAACTTTCCACTTCTCATATTCTTTGGGATTTTGTTGTAATTTTGTTGTGTCTGTTGACCAATTTCTCATGTCTAATTATACCATTTTTAGTAGTTTTTTAGATACCAATTTGAACCTAAAATATTACCTTGGATATGTTAAAGTACTACCAATGCAGCCAATTAAAATTAAACAAATTAAAAAAGCATACCTTAGAAATTATACCTTATCCTTCGATAAAGATTTAACTTTAATTGTTAAAACACCAGTATTCTATACCTCCAAACATGTTGAAGAAGTAGTATCTAAACACAAAGATTGGATTGAAAAGAACTACAACCTCCTAGAAAGTAAACAATTAGAAGCAAAAAAGCATTCAAAGGAGATACGACAAGGAGAGATATTTGAAATACTTGAGGAGGAATATGTTCTTAAATTCAAATTTACAAATAGACAAAGAGTAACCTCATATCTTGAAGAAAACTATCTTGTTTGTGAAATACCTCTGACTCTAAAAGCAAAGATATATATTGGTAATATTGAAGCAGAACAAGAAGTTAAAGAATCTTTAATAAAACTATTCAAAAAGATTGCAGAAACATACATATATTCAAAGGCCAGGGATATTGTAAAAATCTACAAAACTAGTTTCAATGACATATCTGTAAAAGATCAAAGTACAAAGTGGGGTAGTTGTTCAAGTAAAAGAAATCTTAATTTTAATTGGAGATTAATATTTACTCCATATAAAATAATTGACTACGTAGTAATACATGAGATATGCCATCTTAGAGAAATGAATCATTCTAAGAGTTTTTGGAACTTAGTTCTTATTCAATCTCCAAATTACAAACTCCATAGAAAATGGTTAAAGGATAATCAAGATATACTTAAAAATTTGATATAATTAGAGAAGAGAAGATATCTCAGAAATATATTTAAATAATTTAATAAATTGAAGAGCAAAAAAATTGGAATTATTGGAGGAGTTGGTCCTCAAGCAACAGCTTATCTTTATTCAAAGATAATTCAACTAGCACAAGAAAAATACTCTGCGAAGAATAATGATGATTATCCAAATGTAATTATTAACTCTCTTCCTATTCCTGATTTTATTTCTAACAAAGTCAGCATTGCGAAAGCACTAGAGATGTTAAAGGAATGTGTAAGTAATTTTTCAAAATCTGGAATAGACAAGATTTGTATTGCATCAAATACAGTTCATGTATTACTTTCTGAGCTAAGTTCAACAACAAAAATCCCTTTTATTTCTATGATCGAACTGGTTAGTGATAAATGTTTAAAGTATGGTTACAAAAAAGTTGCACTACTCGGAACACCTGTTTTAACACATTCAGGACTATATAACGAAGCGCTGAAGAAGAGGGGAATTGAGATAATTATACCTGAAGACAGGGAACTTATAATAGTTGAGGAAATAATTAGATCTGTCATTGCTGGTAAAGTAATAGAGACTGATAAGAATAAGTACATAGAATTAATTAATAAACTGTTTTCAATGGGAGCTGAATCGATAATACTTGGATGTACTGAATTACCTCTTGCAATTGACTACACAGTCCTTGGGAAAAGAATACTGAACTCAGATGAAATACTTGCAGAAGGAATAGTCGACTATTATTATTCTTAAAATAAAACATTTTCTTTACTAGTTCAAATCTAAAATACCCATATTCTTACTGAACTTCCACAGTATATATAGTAGAATACCAACTGTACCTTTATCTTATTTACTTTTTAAAGCCATAGCAATGGACAAAGCACAAATAGGGCAATCCCTAGAACAAATGAGACAATTCAGAATTGCTAAGGCTAAGAAGTTAAGAGATTTAGGATTTGAACCATATCCTGCAAGATCTAAAAGAACATCAACGATTGATAAATTAGTAAATGAATTCACTAAAAATGAAAACAAAGATTTCTATATCTCAGGTCGTCTATCAGCATTTAGAGAACACGGCAAATTAGCATTTGGAGATCTTACAGATACAACAGGTAAAATCCAACTATACATTAAAGAAGATAATCTACCTTCAACAACGAAAGAAACATTAGGATTCAAAGATTTACTTGAAGTAATAGATCCAGGAGATTTTGTTCAAGCATTCGGAAAGCTTACAAAAACTCAAAGAGGAGAAATATCTCTTGAAGTATCCAAAATAGTTGTTTTAGTTAAATCTGTTCGACCACTTCCAGATACATGGGAAGGATTACAAGATACTGAGTTAAGACAAAGAAAAAGATACTTGGATATGACTATGAATCCAGAAATTAGAAAAAGATTTGAGCGTCGTGCAGAGTATTGGCAAGCTCATAGAGACTTCTTTAGAGAACACGGATTCTTTGAGGTAAATATTCCAGTTCTAGAGCTCACAACAGGTGGAGCTGATGCAAAACCATTTGTAACTCATATGGATGCAATTGATCAAGACTTCTATCTAAGAATCAGTCATGAACTTCCTCTCAAAAGACTCATAGGTGGAGGATTTGAAAAAGTATATGACATTGGTCCAAGGTTTAGAAACGAAGGCTTTAGTGATGAACATCTTCCAGAGCATGTTGCTATGGAGTTCTACTGGGCATATGCAGATTACCGAGAAGGGATGGATTTTGTAGAGGAAATGTTTAGATATGTTGCAAAAAGAGTTTGGGGTAAAACCAAATTTAATCTTCATGGTTTTGAAGTAGATCTAGAGAAAAAATGGGATCGATTAGATTTTGCAACTATCATTAAAGAAAGATTTGGAGTTGATATCTTCAACACAACAAAGAAAGAAGTAAATGCAATACTTCTAAAAAATGGAGTGGATGAAAAAGAGAATGTTAATAGAGGAATAGATGCCTTAGGGAAAATTATTAGGAAGACTATTGCAGGACCTGCATTTATGATCAATGAGCCTAAATTCCTATCTCCACTTGCAAAATCAATGGTTGAAAATCCTGTGTTAACTGAAAGAGTTCATCCATGGATGGCAGGATCGGAGCTTGGGAATGGCTTTAGTGAGCTAAACGACCCAATTGATCAACTTGAAAGATTTGAAGTTCAACAAAAAATGAGAGATGAAGGAGATGATGAAGCTCAAATGCTAGATACAGACTTTGTAGAAATGCTTGAGTATGGAATGCCACCAACATTTGGATGGGGACATAGTGAGAGAAACTTCTGGATATTTGAAGATGTATCGGCAAGAGAAGGAGTTCCATTTCCTCCAATGAGAGAAGAGAAAAAAACTGAGTTTAGTAAATCTAAAACTACAAAAACAGAGGTAATACTGATTAATAAAGAAGCAAAACTTGAGAAATGGCAAGAACTTAACACAGTTGCTCATCTTAGTGGATCATTAGCACTTCGAGAAGGAACTAAATTAGTTCTTCAAGATACTATTGAAACTAAAGATGGAGAGAAGATAAAACTCAACATCCAACATGCAATAATGCTTAAAGAAATAGATACAGGCAAAGAGATTCTTGAAGTAAGAGATCAAGCTAAGAAATTAGGTCTTAAAGTTGTTGAATTCACTAGAGAAATGATTCAAACAACAAATGACAAGAAAGTAATAGCTGAAACATCTAAAAAGGATCTTAAAGATCTTGAGATACTAGGTATCCTTATCTTTGGAGATAAAGAAACTGTAGATTCTATTACGAAGAAATATAAGCTGGCGTCATAAACAAATAATGTATGAGAGAATTTTTATTAAAAATATATTTATTTAGATTCTTAGATGATCTAGTCTTAATATATCCTCTTTACACTGTGATGTTTTCAGATTTCCATGTAACTCCTATTCAGATATCTATATTACTAGCAGTTTGGGCAGGAACTTCATTAATACTAGAAATTCCATCTGGAGTACTTGCAGATAAGTACTCCAGAAAAAACCTTCTATTTATTGGACAAATAATTAGGACTATTGGATATGTAATTTGGATAATATTTCCTACATTCTGGGGTTTCCTAATTGGTTTTGTTTTATGGGGAATAAAAAGTGCATTTACATCTGGAACACTTCAAGCTGTAATATATGACGAGCTTAAGGCAAATAACAACGAGAAAGAGTATACAAAGATAATTGGAATGACTAAAACTCTTTCATTTATTGCAATATTACTTGCATCACTGTTATCAAGTGTGGCTATACCATATGGATATACCTTTGTCCTTATAGTCAGTTGTATTGCAACTTCATTATCGGCTTTGATAATATTCTTACTACCTAATGTAAAAAAGATTGAATCCACTTACGAGAAAGAATATTTCACAATACTGAAACAAGGAGTAAAAGATGCATTTAGTAGTAAAGCAATAGTCTTTATTATGATATTCCTTTCATTGGCATATGCTCTAGGTGGTGCACTTGATGAGTACTGGACTCTATTTGCAAATAACGCAGGACTAGCTCTTGAAAAACTTGGTATCTTACTTGCACTTATGAGTCTATCTCAAAGCATTGCAAGTTACTTTGCTCATAAGTTTGAAAAGTTACCAAACTACTTTTTCTTTTTCCTATTCGGGCTATCAGGTATTTTACTTTTCTTCTCAGCATACATATACACAATACCTTCTCTTGTATTACTTGTAATATTTAGCTTTTTGTTTACGATAATCCATGTGGTATTTGATGGAAGACTCCAACATACGATACCAAAAGAAACTAGAGCAACAGTATCCTCAGTTAATGGATTCTTGATAGAAATAGGGGCAATATTAGTATTTCTTATCGTTGGAATCTTTACTCAAATATCGAGTTTAAGGGATGTATTTGGGGGATTCGGAATACTAATTCTAGGAATATCAATTTTATATACCCTGTTTGAATATAGAAAAATTATAAATAAGTAGTACAACTACTTTTTACTAACTTCCTTAACTCTGAACTTAGTTATCTTCTTTATAAGTGCTATTGGAAGTGGTTTGTCTAAGGGAAACTGAACTGTTCCTTTTGAAGTTTTGTAATCTTTAAGTTCATCTTTGAAATTCGTTATTCCTGATGAAGTTGGATAAAAGCCGATATGGTTAGCATAAGCTGCAAAATATACCAATACTTTACCTTGCCTAAAAGCCGGCATGCTATAGCTAATACACTCAGTTGCCTCTGGTGCTGCCTCTTTAATTGCTTGTCTTACTTCATTAAGTAATTTCTGTATTTCAGGGCTAAACTGAAAGATATATGCATCTATTGTTGTATTTTCTTTTTTCATACCTATAATTTCATAGTTATTTGTTAATTACCCATATTTTACAGGCTTTCGACTCAAAAGTTAAAAATATAGTATAATTATACCCGGTACTACATACAATCCACATAGACTTCATAAATATATTATTTTTTGTCACACTCATATAC
>JBAXKR010000041.1:0-8046 GCA_037135235.1 bacterium
CTGAAAGATGGAAAGTAAGTGATTTTTTTAAGATACCGTCATCTGGATTTGATTTAATCTGCTCTTTTAATAGTCTTACATATTCGCCAACAACAGTATGCTCTTCTAAATTCTCATATTGTTTCCAGTCCACACTTTCAATTGCTTGATTATTAATCCCCAAATAGAAAAATGAGCTACTTAGTGACTCCTCTAATTCATCCTTATCAAATTGAAAACTAGCCATTCCTTTAAGATTTACTATTAATACATTATCCATTCCAGCTTTTGCTTTAATATTTTTTTGAAGATCATCCATACTTTTCACAGTCTCAAGATCAATATCAATAGACTCAAATGACCTTTTCCCGACTTTAATCCTTTCGGTTTTAATATTTCCCTCATCTAGCTCAATTACTACTATGTATCCTGAGTTTGTTTGATTCCATTCTACAAGCTCAGGGGAACCTGCGTATACTGCCTTTTGCTTTGGTGTAGAAACATCTAAGTAACTATGCCAATCACCAAGAGCTAGGTAATTTGCACCTAATGAATCAATATCTTCTTTATTAATAGGGTAATTACTTTTATCAAATCCCATCTCTACACTTCCGTGAGCCAAACATACCCTATACTTATTCCCACTCTCCTCTATTAATTGTTTTAGACCCTTTAAAGGAGATATTTTAGATTTTTGATGTAAGGTTGTATTTGCAAAGAAAGTTACGAATAGCTCATCTATAGGGATAGAGCGTTTTTCTTCAGCATCGAAAATATATATATTAGGATCATTTTGATAAAGTTCATTATGGGTGAATATAGAGCCATCTTCTAGCCTATCATGATTACCTGGAAGTACTACAGTTTTAATACCATTATCAGATAATCTAAAAAGCTGATCTCTGTAAAACAGCTTATTAATCTCTGATGGAAAAGGGCTATCAAATATATCTCCTGTTATGATTACTACATTAATTTCTTTTTCAATAGCTACATTCACTATATTCTCAAATGTAGTTTTAATTTGTTTTCTTGAATCAGATGCCCTATCTCCTAACCAACTAAAAGGAGTACCGATATGAATATCTGATGTATGTAATATCTTTAACATTCTTTAATTATATTCACTTCTCTGATTAAAAGACAGAGGAAAAAGAAAAATTAAGGATTAAAGTGGCAAGCCCCTCCAATCGTTGGGAATACAAATTGGAATGTAATTTGTGCGTTTCCACCAGTAAAACTACAGTTAGGATCTTTAATATCAAGGAATGCGATGACTGCGGTAACAATGAGCCAAGAGCCAAATATGAAGATTAAAGAAAGTCCTACATTCATAAGCTTATGTTTCACTTCAGCAAGCTTTTGAGGATCACCTTGAGATCCCATGTATTCAAAACCTATCCTAAAAAGATTAAATGTTGTAACAAGGGGTGCAATAGACCAAAGGAAATATACAATATTCATGACAGGTTGTTGTAAATCCTCAAGTCTTGGTTGCAAATTAGTAGATTAATATATATTCAAAAAAGTATACTTTTAACTAATGAAGTATATCAGAGTTTGAAAGAGAAAAAAATAACCCTACTAATTTGTTTAGTAGGGTTGAAAATCATAATTATAAACTGGTATTCACAACTTAACTTATAAAGGAGCAAGTAATTTCTTTATATCATTTATAGCTCCAGTTAATCCAGTAGTATTAGTTGGATCAGTAACTCCAAAGAATGCTGAGATAAGTACAACACCAAGTATTGCCACAAACATTGCACCTACTCCGAATAATACAGCTTTTACAGCATTTTTTGCTTCTTCTACCTTTTGCTCATTTCCTTCTGATCTAATATATTTAATAGCTGCCATAAATGTATATACAATTGCAACTAAGAAAACAACAATGAAAACAATAGTTAAAATACTAGATAATAGAGTTACTGTTGAAGTACCTGGTTCAGTCCCTAGACTGCTACCCGCTTTAACCAATGGGTCTAAAAATGTAGGTATTAATGACTGTGCATTTACACTAACAGGTACAAATAACAAGGCTAATGAACCTACGAATCCTGTGAGTATTTTGGTTGATTTGTTCATATTAATATAGAAATATAAGTAATTACAAAATAATTATAGCAAATTTTCAAAAGAAAACACAAAATAACAGCTTCTTAATATTATATTATCCGGACTTGTTATTGTGGGTTGCTAGGCTTGTTCTGTTGAAAAGTATAATTTATCTCAGTGCAATAAATATAATAAGCTTGAATTCCTGCATCCTGTTGTGCATTTCTTGTTTCAGTAGTAGAGCTTCTAAAATTTAGATCGTCTCTTGTTGAGTTATAATTATCCAAAACTGTTCCATATTCCCCACAAGGTGCTAAAGCAAAGAATGCTTCTAGAATTGATACTCCTATTAAGAAATATGAAATAGCATTAGATAATATGATAAAGAAAAATAGAACAATTATTCCTTTTAATGCATTGATTATAGTCTCTTTACCTTTTTCTAATTCTTTTTCATTTCCATTACTTTTAATCCAATGATAAGCACCTACCATTACCATTATTATAGCTGCAATTATGACAATATATGGCAGTATTCCAATTACAGCAACGACTACTTGAGCAATATTTTGAGGAAGTTGAATCTTAAAATCCTTTCCAATTAGGTTAAGCGTAAAAGTCCCTATTACATCATTAAAAGTTTTAGTAGTTGTCATATTTATCCAAATAATTTAATTTCCCAAAAGTTTCCAAGACCAAGTAATGTTCCTAAAATACCGATAACAATAAATCCTAAAGCAACAGTTAGAAGCCCTATACCAGCTGCTGAAAATGTTTTTTTTGCTTTAGTAACATTCTCTTCACTATCCCCTGCTGTAACCCAAATATATACTCCTTTAAATATCAAGAATAAAAAGATAGCGACCATTATGAATAATATCAAGGTAACTATATCTAATATTAACTTTGCTATCGTTAAGTTTAGGGCGTATTCGTTAACTTCTCCTGATAAACAACCTTGAATATTAGTTGCAGTAATTCTTGAACATACATCATTATAAAACTTCGTATACCCAGAATTTATAAAATTAAAGCTAGGAACTACAGATACTTTGCCGACAGTATTACTAGTTCCTTTTGGATTGAATAAACATTGTTGCCAATTAACAAATTGATCTGTTAATCCACCACCACAAGTGGCATCTTGAGCTTGAACTATGGATGGAAAGTTAATATTAAAGATAAATATGAATTGAAAAGCTAATAGAATTACTAGGAATGATTTTGAAAGTATTTTTCTAACAAAATTAGTTTTACTCATTTTAAGGAATAAGGCTACTATTTACTTTTAATAAGGTTGTTAATATATTCACTATAAGAGGAGCAAGGACTATGATTGCAAAACCTATTGCTGCAGCTGTTAATATTTTCATACTTTGAGCTTCTTTTTCACTATTACCAGCTGAGGTAAGCCTTACAAAACCAGCACCAATTACACAAGCAATAAGGGCAACTATTGCAGCAGGTTGAATAAAACCTGAAATTCTATTAATTAATTCTCCGATACTAGTAATAGCTGTAGGGTTTGCTATTGTTGCAGCATTTACAGGACTTGCAAATATAGATAATACTTTATAAATTAATTCCATATTTTGTTATTAACAATCTTATTTCTTTTAGTTTACCACACTCAGTTTTATTTTTGCATTATCTTCTCCAATTTTAACATTCTCCCCTTCTACTTCACTAATCCTTATCTCACTAAGCTTACAAGCATCTTTTATCTCCCTATCCTTTTCTTTAACAAATGATTCTAAATTTGAAGAAGCTTTGAAATCTAAGATTGCAAATGTTTTTAGATCCATATTTAGTTTCTTTCTTTCAGATTGTATTGCTCTTACTACTTCTCTTAGTATTCCTTCTTTCTTAAGTTCTTCAGTTATTTCAACATTCAGAACCAATTGAATATTATTCACTTCATTCTTCATCCATAATCCTTCAACAATCAAATCATCAAATTTATCCACTTGTTTGACTTCCTTAATATTCATCTCCTCTTGAATTAGTTCCAGTTCCCATTTGTCAAATCTTCTGTTTTCATTAATGAATAAGGCTTTGGAAAGAACTTGTTTAATCTTAATTTGTGACTCATTGCGAAGAGAACCTATTTGGTTACAAATAGATCTTGTTTCAGACATAGATTCAATGAGTCTTGTTTGAGAAACAGTTGCTCTTGAAACCTTTGGAAAATCCATAAGATGAACAGACTCTCTTGATGTTTCAAATTGTGATTTAACTAGTACTTGATAAACTTTCTCAGAAATGAATGGTACCACTGGAGCTATAGCTAGAGAGAATTTAACAAGAATCTTGTAAAGAGTATCTAAAGCTTCAGTATCATTAGCTGAGAATCTATTTCTACTTCTTCTAACAAACCAAGTAGAGAGATCTTCCACAAATGGTTGAATTAGTTTTACTCCAGATGCGATATCGTAAGTTTCTACATTCTTTGAAAACTCCCCTATCATCTGATTAAGTCTCATATCTATCCATCTATCTAGTTTGTTTTTAGAATCAATATCTAGATTTAAATTTCCATCAGGAAGTATGATTGATTGACTAGGTTCATAATTATGAAGCTCAGCATATATTAAGAAAAACTTTACTGTATTCCAAAAGGGTAGAAGAACATTTTGAACTTGTTTTTTAAGAAGATCATCTGACCAACTCATATCTCCACCACTCATAATAGTTGAACTCATCATGTATAGCCTAAGTGCATCTCCTCCTATCTTTTCTAATACTTCTTTTGGATCAGGGTAATTCCCATATGTCTTACTCATTTTTCTTCCATCATTACCAGCAAGCACTCCAGTACATACCACATTTTTATATGGAGCTTTATCAAATAGAAGTGTAGAAACTCTGAATAGAACATTAAACCAAGCTCTAACTTGACCAATATATTCAACTATAAAGTCAGCTGGAAATGCTTTATTAAATGCTTCTTCATTCTCAAATGGATAGTGATACTCTGCAAATGGAACAGATCCACTGTCCATCCAAACATCTAGTACTTCTGGGATTCTTGTATATTCCTTCCCATCTTTATTAATTACGATCTTGTCACATATATCTCTATGAAAACTAAATGGAATGATTTCAGTTTCTGACTTTTTGAAATAGTATTTCTTTTTACCATTTTCTTCCTTCTCTATTAACTTATCTGTATAACTCATAAGTTCTTTTATACTTCCTATTATTAACTCTTCACCTTCTGAAGTTTTCCATATAGGCATAATTGTTGCCCAAAATCTATTTCTTGATATACACCAATCTGGTGCTGATTCAACAGTTTGAGCAAATCTACCTTCTTTAATATATTCTGGTACCCAATTTACTTTCTTGTTAAGTGCAAGCATTCTTTTCTTTGCTTTCTTAAGGTCTACAAAGTAAGCCTCTTGAGCTACATATATTAATGGGTTTTTCCCTCTGTAAAATGGAAGTCTATGAGTATATTTTAGAAATTTAATCAATATATCACCAGATTCTAAATCCCCAAGTATTTTAAATGATGCATCTCTCAAATATATTCCAGAATATTTACCTACAGTCATTTTTCCTTCAGTATCAATATCACTTTCACTCGATAGTTTATATTTATTACCTAGATTAAAGTCATCTTCTCCAAATGCGGGAGCTATGTGTACTATTCCAGTACCATCTTCAATACCTACAAAATCTCCAGGGTATACTTTGAAATCATTCTCATTACCCTTAAAGTAATCAAATATTGGTTTATATGCTAGTCCTACTAGATCTTTTCCTTTAAACTTCTTAGCTTCTACTAAATCTTTTAGTAAAAGTGAAGGTAAAAGTTTTTCTGCTACAACTAAATATTCAAAACTTGTTAATTCTTCTTTATACATCTTTCCTACATTATTCATAGGAAATACCTCTTTTCCATTCATTATCTTATCTGCAGCTTCAAAGAATGGAACCCAGTCTTTATATGTAATCTTTTCTTTTACTTCTTCTAATGTTAACCACATTGCTTCATATTCCCCTGCTTCTTTATCATCATTTGTAAGTTCAGCTAAGAATAGTTGAGTTTCTTTTTGCGACAACTGAACCTCTGTTTTTTTACCTCTATAGAATTGATATGTAAGCTTTCCTAAGTTTGTAACTATCTTAATATTCTTGTAACCTGTTTCTTCTTGAGTCTCCCTTATTGCAGTATTATATGCACTTTCATCCTTTTCAATATGTCCTTTCGCAGGAGAATACCCATCACTCCCACTATTAATTAGTAAATACTTTCCTTCTTTAAATAGAACACACCCAGCACATTTCTCCATCTTTATACTTCGATTTCTCTTAACAAGAACATAGTCTTCCTTTGGATTCACAGCAAGTGCAAAGTTAGATGGAAGTGTCCAAGGAGTAGTTGTCCAAGCTGAGAAATATACAGGATATTTAAGGGTATTTAGATATGGAAGTAAGAGATTCTCCTTATCTGATCTTTCCTTATCTAACTCAAATTTAACATATACAGATGGATCTTCCATATCTTGATAATTATCTGGATCCATTGCAACTTCAAAACTTGAAACAGGAGTTGATGTATCTGTTGAAAACAGGGATACTCTTTTTCCTTTATATATTAATCCCTTATCATATATTTGTTTGAATGCCCATATTACTGATTCTGAATATTCTGGATACATAGTTTTGTAAGCATGGTCCATATCTACCCATCTGCCAACTTTATCTATATACCACTGCCAATCTTCAATACAGTTTTCAACATAACTTCTACACTCTTCTACATACTTCTCTATTCCTATCTCATTTTCAACTTGAGCAGAGTTCGTAATGTTTAATTTCTGATTAACTTTGTTTTCAATTGGAAGTCCATGACAATCCCAGCCGAATACTCTTCTTACTCTCTTACCCTTCATTGTCCAATATCTTGGAACTACATCTTTAGCAATTGAACACAAAAGATGGCCATAATGAGGAAGTCCTGAAACAAATGGAGGACCATCTACAAATGAATATGGATTATCTATATCTCTTTGTTCAACAGATTTTTCAAATATTTTATTCTTCTTCCAAAAATCAGTAACCTCCGATTCCATACTTGGAAATGTTTGGTTTGGTAATTGTTTAAACATGTTAATTGGCTTAAAAAATTAAAAAACTCCCAGCAGTATTTATATTACTGCAGGGAGTTAAGATTTAACTCGTACCGTCCTGATTCGTGCTTAGCACCTTTTAAGCTATTTTGGGCTTTCCCATGAAGGTCTACTTTTCTTGTTAGAATTTCTTCTCCATCTTTAGTTAGATATTCTAACTTCTCTAGTGATAGTAGAGATAAGATAATCTATTCTACTATATTTAGAGCTTCCTTACCAAAAAATATTCTATTTAAACAACCTGATTAATCTGTTAAGTTCAGCATTACTAAGCTCAGTATAGTTGATTCTATATTCATCTAACATTAAAAATAGATTAGATTTTGAGATTTTTCTTTTCTTTGTTCTGTAGTATAGATAATCATATATCGCCTTACTAGGCTCAGCTATTGCATAAGTATATTCATATTCTCCTAATTTAAACTTCTCAATGTTATACCCATTAAAAAGATCCTTTTTAATACTGAAGTATTCGAATATTCCCAGTCTATTTCTAAACTTCCTTCTAGTTTTAATACTTGTAGAAGTATAGTAGTTGGCAACTGATTCTGTTAACAGTCCATAACATTGTAAGGCAGATTCTCTAGAGATATATGAGGGACCAAGTAAGAGATTTGCTAAAAAGAATCTGTACTCAGTATTTCCTCTATTCTCCATAAAGAATTTACCTGTAACATAGTAGTTTCTCTTAAGTGGGATAATTGTTTTATCTTTAATACTTCTTTGTATAAGGGTGTTAAGACTAGTTTTGGATATACTAAAATGATCAGCTTCCATCACTAAACTCTGCTTTACGAAGTAAGGACGATCGAGAAAAGATGTAAAAATTACTTTAGAACCTAGTTTTTTCTTAATTAGGATATCATACATA
>JBAXKR010000042.1:0-7875 GCA_037135235.1 bacterium
ATCAATATATATAGTAGAGATTTTACTGATAAATCAACTACTGATCCAGATGTGCTTAGATCTCCTAAAGATTTTTTGAATACTACATACCAAGTTCCCAATTCTGCAGTTAAAGCATTAATGTCACCTGCAGGAAGTAGAATTGAATTAGAAAACAAACAATTATCACTTAAGACTTTAGGAAACCTATCTACTCCATACAATACCGGCGGATCAAATAGTAAACTACTTAGAGCAAGCGGAACAGATGATAGTGGAATGACATCATATACTGTCTATGCTTCAAATGTTAATGATGCAATTGGTCAAGGTGGAGCTATACCTGAATACAAAAACTACACAAATATCAAAACTGATAAAGTTCAATTCAATGCATCTGAAATTCTAAGTGAAGAAGCAGCAATTAGTAGAGCTCAATTAGAACAACAATATTTTGTTAGTTGTTCTAATATTACAGAGTACGATAAAAATCTAATAGGAGCAGGTGGAAAACCAATGGTTTTTAAGAATAATGATTATCCAATTGCTGTGAATTATGATCAAGATTATTCTCATGGAAGATGTGATGGATATCCAGAAGGTGGTGCACCAGGAGTAGATTTTAAGGTAACAGATGGAAACGGTGCTGTTGTAACTAACTATGCTGGTCTTGATGCTAGATTAATCCCACCTGGTGCTCCTGGATCTGCATATAAAGATAATCATCTAACTACAATATCAAAAGACTGTTACAGAGCATGGTGTCAACTTGCATCTAATAAAAGAAAAGTAGATACACACCCTGAATTTAATGGTGGAGGTGGTGCAAATGCTTCAGCTTATGCATCTGGAGGATCTCAGTTTGCATTTGCTTACTTTCCACTAACAAAAGACTATTCGTTTATGAGTAAGATCCAAACTGGATCAGCTAATGTTCTATCAGGAAGTGGAATGATGAGAATATTAAGAACTGCATGGGAACAAAGTAGTAGGCTACAATATAAACTAACGCCAGTAGTAAGCACTCAAACTGGAACTACAACAAATGTTGTAGCTACAAATAGTGCATATAGACTTTGTCATAAAAATATATCAGTTCAAGCTAAAGTCTATACAAGAAACTACACAGTTGCAGCAAAACAAGAAGAATATTACACAGGAAATCTTGACCAGTGCTATAACCCAAACAATCATGTTCAATGGAGCTATAAAAGATCATCTCTAAAGCCAGAAGGTGAAAAAACATATACAATATCAACTACTGAGTTCCCATGGCTTGGAACAGTGGCAGCAATTAATGAAAGAATATCAAAATCTGATTATTTCTATAAAAATACCGGACAAGGTGTTACAAATATTAGTGATACAAAACTTGATAGCTCTAATCTTGCAGCACTTGAGCTTAAGAGATGTGGACTAATGGATGCAACTGATCCAATGAACAATAGTACTTCAGATATGATGTGTTACTGCGAACCTGATCAAAAAGATCCACTTGCAATATATCTGTGTCAAAATGGTTGGTTAACAGAAAGTGAAAAAAATGCTGCTGGATTAACAACTGAAGATTGTCAGAAACCTGAAACATTTTCAGTAAATGGAAAGTTTCTATACGGAAACTCAGGACAAAAAATGTGTGAAGCATACAATGATCCTAAAGTTCAAGAAATATTTACAAAGCTTCAAGAAACATCTGGAGTGCCAAAAGAACTGTTGGCAAGTGTTTGGAAAACTGAATCTGGATGTGGATTACCTACAGGAAGTACAGATTTACTAAACGGTACTTTACAAGAAAAAAATAATATGGTTTGCACAAGATGTAATCTTGAAGGTGCAGGAAGAAGCATCTCATCATTAACTGAAGCAGATCAAATAGACCAAAATCTTTCTCTGTATAATGCCTGCTTATCAGCAGATGCAAAAAGAAAAGAAACAGGAACGAATCATTCTTGTCTTGATGCCCCTATTTACACTAAAAATAACGAACTTACAAACGTAGTTCAGTGTTGTGATGTAAGAGGAGCTACACAATTTGAAATTGGAACTTGGAATGGAATAATTAAAGATTCTAAGTATACTGCTTGTAGAAATGCTCTTGGTGAAATTGGACTCAATACTTCTGGAACACCAAAAAGAGAAGTATTTGGTGATTCACTTTGTGCTTCAATGACTAAATTTTCTAATGATAATGGTGGCGGTAGTGACTGGAGTGATGCTAACATTTTTAAAGTTGCACAGTCCTATTTTGGAGGTAGTTCATGTCTTTCATATACAGATTATCAAACAAGGCTATCTAATGGACCTAAAATGTCAGCTGACGAAAGCTATTGTGGAATGTTAGTTGATTTATTTCACACAATAAAAGGATCTTAATGAATATAAAATTAAATAATAATAAACAATTAGTCTTCATTATTGCATCTGTTGGACTTATTATCATTGCAATATCAGTATTTATTCTATTACTATTTTCAAACAAAAAAGAAACTCCTTCATTGACCAAAGAGATTTCTACATCGCTTTCAGCAAGCTCTAATTCTGTTTCAAGTGGACCTGAACAGATGCCAGAAAGAATAATCAACTTTTATTCTGCACTCCCATTTGAATCTTCGGAATTTAATGTGGATTATGATAAAACTACCAAGGAAGTTATTGTTTCAAGTAATAAATATGTGGAAACTGAGTTAATTCCAATATTTAGGAATTGGCTTAATCGATTTCCGAACCTCAGTATAAATCTACTAAAAATTAGATATATTGATAGTACAAACTACTTAGTTAATAAAATAAGATCAAAGTAATTACTTTATCTTTACTCCTACCATATCAATATATTTATAGTGTGTTCTAATTTCTAACCAAAACTTTTCTGAAAGTTTAGAAGAATATAGACCAAATCCAGAATTTTCAGATTTACCACAAAGTCTTGTTTCGTAGTCCTTAATAACTCTTAAGACTCTTGCACCTTGTATATTAAATTCGTCCTGATTCTTTTTAGAGTTTTTTGCATAAGCATCATGAATCTTTGTAAATTCTTCAAACAACTGCTTATTTGCCACTGTCATCTCTTCATATGTTTTTTTGAATTTTGTCATGATATTTGTTTATAAGTAAAGTTATGTAAATTTGGTATCATAGTAAGAGAATATAATACATATTAAAATTAAGTTCCATGATAAAGTTAAAAGTTTACCTAGTTTGCGTAAGTATTTTAATATTTTGGGTTCTTTCTACCCTATTTTCAGGCATTATAGTCAAGGACGGACTAATTGGATATATATTAATAGGTGCCCTATTTGGCATCTTTATGCAAAGTTCAAGTAAAGTAATAAGGTTTTTAACATTAAAAGAAAATATTTTTACCTCAATATTGTTTTCTTGCATATTATCATTTGCGCTATTTTTCCTACTAAATACATTATCTCCACTTTTAGTAATAAAAGAAGGAATACTAAAAGGATTCTCTACAGATGTTGTTGTTATTAAAGATTTTTTACTGGATAAGAATACAACACTAGCTATTTTTTCAATACTCTGTGGTACAATTAACGCACTTGTGGATGAATTAAGAAAGTAACTATTAATATTTTTTTATGGATACAAAACAGATATCATCATATGCAATTATTGTCCTTGGAGTATTTTTAATCGTAACCATTCTTCTTCAAATAAGAGGATCTGGTTTGGGAACACTATTTGGTTCTTCTAGTGGTGGTGATTTTTACAGATCAAGAAGAGGGATTGAAAAGTTTCTATTTAATGCAACTATTGTTTCAGCAATACTTTTTGTTTCAGCTTGTATCGTAAATGTCCTATTAAACAAGACTGCCTAAATGCTTAAAATTTGGAGTTTAATTAAAAAGACAATTTCAGAAATTAGGGATTTCTTTTGGTTTTATCCATACTTTTTTACCGATCACACAATACTTTCAAACTCCAGTTTAATTTGGAAATGGTATATGAGAGCTAGACCATTTAGCATCATTATCTCAATACTCATAATATTCTCTGCTTTGTTTATGACACTTTCTGATTTTGGGCTTTCTATCGTTAATCATTCAAGTACAATGATTGAAGGCTTAGTAAAAGAACCAGGATTTAATGGAACACTTCTTGTGAATCCAATTATTGGAAACTCTAATGAGATTAATAAAAGCTTATCAAAGATTATATATGAATCACTATTTAATATACTTCCAAACGGAGATATTAAACCTCAGCTTGCTAAATCATTTACAACATCAGCAGATAGTAAGACTTTATCTATAGCTTTGAGAGATGATGTGTACTGGCATGATGGGGTTAAGTTTACATCAGATGATGTTATAGAAACATATAGAAGACTAAAAAATACAGGATCAGAGAACAATATTGCAGCACAAACAATAAAGGATAAAGAAATAAAGAAATTAGATGACTATAATCTTGAAATAATCAAAACTAAAGTTGATTCCAATTTTCTAGAATTGATTAACATTGGAATTATGCCTAAACATATATTAGAAAGTGTAACTGTAAATAAACTAGAAAATCATCCATTAAATAGAGATCCAATAGGCACAGGACCATATAAATTACTCTCTTCAAATGAAGATAAAATAGTATTAGTCGCAAACTATAAATACTATCTTGGAAAGCCTAAAGAAGAATACTACCAATTGAATCTATACAAAACTGAGAAAGATGCTGTAATTGCACTTAAGTCTGGACAAATACATATATTCAATAATCTATCTCAAAACTTCATAGCAGACCTTAATGCTAATAAAAATATTACATTACAAAAAAGTATCCCTATATATAGACAATATTGGGCTTTGTATTTTAACCTCGATAAAAAAGATACCGTATATAGTAACCTTGAAGTAAGACAAGCGGTAGCTCATGCAATAAACAAAAATGAATTGATAAATAAACTTGGTAATTTAGCAAGTGTTGCACTATCAACAATACCTCTTGTATCTTGGGTAGAACCAAAAGGAGAGTTAAACTATGATAAAGATAAAGCTTCAAAAATACTTGAAACTAATGGTTGGGTAGTTAATAACAAAACTAGTGCAAGAGAAAAAAATGGAAAAGAAATAGAGCTTAATATTACATATCTTGATTCTGATATTAAAAAAGATGTTGTTGAATCAATCAAAAGTGATTTAGAATCAATAGGAATCAGAGTTAATTTAGTTCCTAAAAACTCAACTGATATCAAAGAAGTAGTTATTCCTAATAGAAGTTTTGATGTTTTGCTTTATGGGGTAGAAACATCAAATGATCCGGATCGTATTAGATTCTGGCATGAAGACGCTATAACTTATCCTGGACTTAATCTATCTGGATATAGAAGTAGCGTAAAAATTAAAGATCCAGTAACCGGTAATAGGACTAGTAGATTGAATGATGCACTTGAAAAAGCATTAGGAACTGAAGATAGAGTTCAAAGAAAGGATCAATATGAAGCAGTTGTTAAAATATTAGATACTGAAGTACCAGCTGTATTTCTCTATTACCCTATTATGACAAGTGCTATAAACACTAGAGTTCTAAATTTTGATATAAGTACTATTACACTGCCTGAAAATAGATATACTGAGATTGGGAAGTGGGAAATTAAAAAATAGGACTTTACTTTGTACTAAATCCTTTTGTATTGTACAATTCCCAGAAGTTAAATAATATCTACAATTTGTGACTATTAATATAAACATATGAAACTAAATCGATTTTTACTCTGGTTCATAATATTTGTTACAGCAGGTGCGACATTACTTAGTTTTCCTACTGTTCCAGTAAAATTTCAAATAGGAGATTTTAAATTTGATAGGACAATTAAAGGACCTAATTTCCAAGATCTTTTTGGAAACAATGTTCAAAAAAATGTTGATATTAAATTAGGATTAGATTTACAAGGTGGAACATTTGTTTCTCTTAAAGCAGATATGTCAGATGTTGCCGAAGCTGATAAAACTGCCAAACTTGAAGCAACAAGAAAGGTAATTGAGAATAGAGTCAATCAATTTGGACTTTCTGAAGCAAATATATACGGATCTATTAATGGTAGTGAATACAAAATTAATGTAGAACTTCCAGGAAGTGGTAAAGATATTGACAATGAAATTAAAATACTACAAGAAACTGCTAAATTAGAATTCTATACACAAAAAGCAAACCCAGAAGATTTAAGTAGTATTCCACAAGAACAAATTACAACAGCCATTGTGCTTCAAGCACAATGGGATAAATCAAATGTTACAGGAGCAGACCTTAAGACTGCTAATGCTCAAGCGCTTTCAAGTCAAAGTTCAAGCACAATTACTAAAGCTAACCAACAAGAGGTAGCACTCGTGTTTACTACAGATGGAGCAAACAAATTTAATGAATTAGCTTCAACAAATAGAGGAAAACCAATTGCAATTGTATTAGATGGAAATATCATATCAAGTCCAAGAGTTGCTGATGATTTTGGTCTTACTTCAGGTGCATCAAATACTGTAGTAATTAATGGTTTATCACTAACTGAAGCTGATAATCTTGCAATCCAATTAAGAGGTGGTGCACTTCCAACTCCAGTTGAACTAATAGAACAAAAAACAATTGAAGCAACACTTGGAAAAGATGCACTTAATAAAAGCATAATAGCAGGTCTTATTGGAATCTTTTTGGTTATTTGTTTTATGATATTCCTTTACAAAGTTGAGGGATTAATAGCATCAGTTGCTCTTGTTATCTATACATTAATAACATTATCGTTGTATAAGTTAATTCCTATTACACTTACTCTTCCAGGTATTGCTGGATTCATTCTATCTGTAGGTATTGCAGTTGATGCTAATGTTTTGATATTCGAAAGAATGAATGAAGAAGTAAGAAAAGGAAAAACAAAAACACAAGCACTTAAACTTGGATTTGAAAGAGCTTGGACATCTATTAGGGATTCTAATCTTTCAACTTTAATAACTTGTACAATTCTTTACTTCTTTGGAGCTGTCGTAGTAAAGAGTTTTGCTATTAACTTAGCAATTGGAGTATTAATAAGTTTATTCACAGCTGTAAGTGTTACAAGACAACTATTACTTGTAACAGTATTAAAAAAAGAAAACCAAGTGATTTCAGTAAAGACTGAACCAAAAGAAAAAAAAGTTAAAACAAAATTTAAATTTTCTAATCTTTTTAAATTTCTTAAGAAAGGAAAATCAAAAGATGTGAAAAAAACAAAAACTAATCTTTGGAACTTTAAAAGAAAATGAAAATAGAATTCGTTAAATACAATAAAGTATACTTAATGATTACATTAGCTTTAGTTACATTTGCAATTGTAGCTATAGGTATCTGGGGACTTAAATTAGGTATCGATTTTAGTGGTGGAACAATAATTGAATACAATCTAGTAGGAAAGCCGGAAGTCAAAGATATTGAAACAAAATTACAAGGAAGTGTGAAGAAAATATCGAAAATAATTCTTTCTGGGGATACTTATTCACTTTACTTCGAACCTTTAAAAGATACGGATAGAGACTCCATAGAAGCTGACATCGTAACGGCTTATCCCAATTCAAAAAGAGTAGCTGTAGAAACAATTAGTTCATCAGTTGGTGTTGAACAAAGTAAAAGTGCACTACTATCAATACTCTTTGCATCCATAGGTATTATCGTATTTCTAACTATTTCATTTAAAAAAGTTACATCACCATTTAAATCATGGGAATTTGGAGTAAGTGCCGTTATTGCACTACTTCATGATGCAATAATTGTTCTTGGAGCATTCTCAGTATTAGGACATTTCTTTGGTGCTGAAATAGATCTTCTTTTTATTACAGCAATATTAACAGTTATAGGATTTTCTGTTCATGACACTATAGTTGTATTCGATAGAATAAGGGAAAATATTATTAAATATGGTTC
>JBAXKR010000043.1:0-7835 GCA_037135235.1 bacterium
AAGGAAATAGTGAAAAGAAATGGATAAATTATCAAAAAATGTACTAGAAAAAATTAAAGAAAACAATGTAAAACCATTACCAAAATGGGAATTTTTACTAAAAAAGTATTTCATTTTAGCTGTTTTCACTATTAATCTAATTTTAGGATCATTTGGGTTTAGTCTAACTATATATTTAATTTCAAATAACGAAGTACTAACAGACACCTCACTTGCAAGTAATCTTGGAGAATTATTAGTATTTTCAATACCCTTTGTCTGGATACTCTTTACCATTTTTTGCATTTTTGTAGCCTACTATAATTTTAAACACTCTGAAGAAGGTTACAAATATTCAATTTTCAAAGTAATGTTAATAAGTATTGGAATTAGTATCATACTTGGATTTGCTATTAACTTTAGTGGTATATCAGGTAAGTTAAACACCATATTTGATCAAAATATTCCAATATATTCTCATACAGTAGATTTAAGATCTCAAGTTTGGATGAGACCAGAAGAAGGTTACTTGTCTGGGACAATAAAAAAGATAAATTTGGAAAGTAACACAATTGAAATTCTTGATTTGAATAATCAAGTTTGGGAGATAAGTATTAAAGATGCATTTATTAAAGGAAGAGTTAAAGTTCAAAACAATGAGAAAATCAAAATATTAGGGAAAGAAACTTCTGACACTACTTTTAACGCTACTGAAATAAGGCCATGGATGGGACAAAACAACCAAAATGGAATGTCCAATTAATAACACTGGATTACTGCAAGAAAATATTAATTCTTTCGTATTAGTAAGTGAGTAACAACTCAACTCAAATTAATCATAAAAGTAGAGATGATTAATATGAACTCTACAACAATCAAATATTTATTATTCGAACACAATGAAAAGCAAAATATTCACAATAGGTGCATTATCACTATTATCTATTGGAGCGTTAGTTAGCTTAGGAACTTCTTCAGTATATGCTTACCAAGGTGATGCAACAAAAGTAGGTCCAAATCATACTGAAGAAAGGGAAGTTGCAATGGATAAAGTAATTGAGACAAAAGATTTTAATGGATGGAAAGTACTTATGAATGAAGATGGAAGAACACCAGGGGTACTTAAGAAAGTAACAACTCAAGATGCATTTAACAAATTTGCCCTTGCACATGAGCTTACTGACCAAGGTAAAACTGCCGAAGCAAATGCAATAAGAGCAGAACTAGGATTAGGTACTGGAATGGGAAAAGGAAAGGGTAATGGAGGAAGCTTTATTGATGCAAACAAAGACGGTGTTTGTGACAATATGCAATAACGAATAATAGTTTAGACTATATAGAGGGACTCAATTACGAGTCCCTCTTTTGTTGGTTAATTTACCTTTAAATGCGCTTAATTTGCATATATACAATGATTTTTGGTATGATCCTATAGTCTAACTAAGTATACATATTACTATTACAGAGATGACACAAGAAAGTGCACCAATAGTTGATTCACAAAATCAATCCGAAAAATCAAAAAGCAGAGTAATTACATTAGAAAAAATAGAGAATATTGTTAAGACAGAGGAGCCAGTTAGTGCCTCCTTCTTAATTGACAAAGAGGGGAGTGATCAAGAATATTCAAAAAGCATATATGGTGCAATATCTAATTGTAAGAATCTGGAAGTAAAAGCTTCCCTTGTCGTTTTAGCTATTGAACAAAGCCTTAGTGAAGGAAATTATTCATATCCAATTAGAATATTATCATTTGCAAATGCAAAAGAATTACGAAATCTTGAATATCATAAAAGTAAACTTGTAGAATCGTTATATGAGAAGACAATAGAGTTAGGCGACTATAGAACATCTGTAATTATTGCAAATGAAATTATTAGAAATGGGAAAAATATATTCAGATTTATAATTGAATTCAGAGGTAACGTTCAAGGAGTAATTGATCAAGAATGGCACCCTAAATTAAGAAGTGCATTGTATAAATATATTTACAAAATACGAAGTAACAAAGAAATAACAGTAGAAGAACTTATTGAAGCAGAAAATATCACAAGCAGTAGCATAGAAAATAATGGTCTTGAATATGATAAGACTATAGTTAGTTCAGCAGAAACATTACAATACATGATAATTGAAAAATACGAGGCAGTTAAAGCTTATAGAACAGCTTTTGATTATGTAAAAGAATTTAAATTACCAAGAAACAGTTTTCAAAAATTAGAGAAATTAGCTTTGAGGCCTACTTTTGCTGAAGCATTAAATAGTATAACTGCAAAAATTATTGGATGGAATAATAGAGAAAGATTACGTAGAACAATTTATAAACTCAGAAAACGTTAATTTATACAATTTTTCAATTAATTTAATCTAATATATTTATAAAAATGAATCCAGAATTAAGCAAAGATAGCATATCTCCACAAGATGTAATAATTAATGCTTTTGATTACTTCAAAGCAACAAAAGGTTACGAGGAATTAAAATTAACTGAACTTATTAAGATTAGTATGGAAGCTGGATGTCCCAATCCTAAATTAGCAAAAGATAATATTGCTAATATGGTTGAAAAAAGGCTATTATCATTCAATAATAAACCTGATGGAGTATATTTCAAACTTATAAAACCTAAAAATCCTAACTTAAATTAACAATTTGTAGTAGTCTTTTAAGATTTTCTACCTTTGGTAATTTACTATTCCAATAAATTGAAATCATTCCAAGACTTGAAGCTACTTTAACATTTTCAATTACATCATCAATATATATGCATTCAGAAGGTAATACTCCTAGCTTATTTGCACTCAGTAAATATATTTTAGGATCAGGTTTACGAATACCCACCTCAGTTGAGTTAACAAATATGTCAAAGTATTTATTAAATTCGAATCTTTCTTTAAAGTAAGTAATTGTCATAGCAGTTCCGTTGTTAATCACAGCTAATTTATACTTTTCCTTTAGCTTTGAAAGAAGATTAAATAAATCATCAAACTTACCATACTTACTAGGTATTTTCTTCATAATCTCATTTATCTTTTCATCTGAATACTGATATTTACTCTTCAAATCAGAGACCAGAAGATTATCATCAATATGATTAAATTCCTGTTCAACTTGCTCAATATCAAGATCCTTCTTGTAATCTTCTTTTTCAAAGATTAATACTCCAACCATATCAAATATAATGGCTTTAAAAGAAGTATTTATATTGATATTCATATGATTTATTTTATTTAATTATCTTTTGAATTATCTTCCTATATTTATCAAGCTCTTCAATTCCAACTTTTGTTAGAGAGTATCTAGTATTTGGTATCTTTCCAATATATGTCTTATTTACACTTATTAGCTTACTTTCCTCAAGTTTAGATAAGTGAGTTGATAAGTTCCCTTTTGATAATTCAGTTTCTTTTAGCAAGAAAACAAAGTCGGCATATTCAAGTAGTTCAAGAATGCTAAGTATCAGCATTCTTGAGGGGTGATGTACTACTGGATTTATTTGTTTACTTAATTCAAGGTTATTTGACATATTTAGTATTGAATTTTTTCAATGTAATTAATCCACTTACTACAAAAGAGATTGCAATTATAGAAAGGTATGCTTGTACAATTGGAAATGCTGGTATTAATGTCACTAGAATAGTAGCCAATATTCCAAGTAATAAGGAAATTATACTAATAACCTTAAATCTTTTGAGTAAGGTTACTTTATATACATACATCAATAAACCAAACATAAGACCTGAAACAATAATTCCTGTAATAAATGGTAATATAACTGCAAATAATGAGATATTAATAGATGTATTTACACATGGATTAACAAGACAGTTTGAAAATAATAATGGGTCTTTTAAGCCATCTCTCACAGCAACATTCCAAAACATAGAAAAAAGAATAAATATTCCCATCCAAGTAATTACTCCAATAGTAAGTATAGATGATGATTTTATTATTCCATCTGAATTTTGAGTTTTAAGCTTATACTCTCCAATATATTTCTTTGAGTAATTAACTTGAATTAACTCTGAAAGAAATAAAATTGTAATAAAACTACCTACTAGAGTAGGGTGGTCTTGGAAAAGAAATATTACGAATAGAAAGTAGATACCAATAAGAATCTCTCTTATTCCATCGATATATTCTAAAGCCAATATCTTTTTTGATAAATTCTGAAACATCGGAACAAATTAAAATTTAATTAAGAGAAATATATCACAAACTGGTTTGCTTGTCAAACCTCTTTCAATATTATATAATGTAAATGATTTCATATCGATAATTTACATAATATATTAAGATAAACAATATGATTTACACATTCGACATATACTATAGAGGCAAAATAGATTCGAAAAAATTAGTTATGACGGTTGCTAAATATTTTTCAAACTTTTGTAGTAACTACGAAGCTGGATTAATTATCCCTATTAATAAATCAGCTGATAATAATGATAGGAAAGGAAAATTGCCAGAACAAGATAAGGATGAATTCATAACTGATCTAGTAAATTGGATATTAGATAATTCACTAGATAAAGATCTATTTAAGCTATTCCTATACAACGAACCTAGAACAAAAGAAACTATATGTCCATTTGATCATCATGACGATGATTGCTGTTGGGCTTTAAACTTATCCACTGACGAGTTTAGTAAACTTCAAGAAGAATTAACAAAAAATGGATTACCCATTGATGTTTTCTATGATAATGAAAAAGTTGTATGTATTAAGTCAAAAGGTTTAGCTGGATTTCTTGGAATGCAAAAATGCTATACACCTAGAGAATATGCAAAATACTTGAAGAATGTGAAATAACAGTTAGTTTGCCAACTGTTATGGTCTTAATGTTCCTGCAAATACTTGCCATGCAAGTAAAGATTTTGCTACTAAACTTAAGATAATATATACCTTTTCTCCAAATAGATAATCCTTCCATGGTCCAACTTTCTTGTACTGTAGGAACATATTAATAGCAAAACTATTAAAGAATAGAAAGATTGAAACATATATCCAATAAACAAAATTAGGGATATTTCCTCCACCATATTGACTTGCTCCATAAACATATATTCCATAAACTATCCAAGGAACTATTCCTGCTATACAACCGAGTATATATGTTAACCAATTAGGTTTAGCTTTTCCTTGATTTTCTTTCTCCATTGCAAGACCAAGAAGATTCATAATAGCATCCAGTGTAAATATCATAACAAGACTTGAAAGATCATAAATACCAGATAGTAAACTTATAGCTACCATCATAATACTTGCACTAAATGCATACTCAAACCATCTAACCTTATTAATTCCAAGTTTTAAATCAGATTCATATTTACCTTTGTAGAGAGTTCCAATAAAGAAGTGAGCTAAAGAACTAAGTAAGAAAAAACCAATAACAAACCATGCTAAGTTAACAGAAAACAAATCCTTTGTAACAGGAAGTAGTTTTGATAAAGCTGGATCATACTTAAGATAATTAATAGTTATTGGAATAATTCCTTTATTTGGATCAGTAATAGAAAGCACAACTAAGGCTTGAATAAAGTGAAGTGTTCCCATAAACAGATTAAACCTATTAAGTCCCTTAAGCTGTTTTTCCATAGAAGTAGATAAAAAAATATATAAACAATAAAATTGATTCTATTAACAAACTACTCCTATTGAGAAATAACCACAATTAATAATATATAAATCACAATATTTAACTGACTTAACAATTTTTCATTCCGAGGGTTTGCCAATACGTTCGGAATGAAATAGGCTGCACTCCGAAGGTATCAAAGTATGTCATAACCTAGTTTATTAATTGTCTTCGCTTTTGAATTCTATCTTCAATAAATGTAATATACACATATATTTCACTTTATACGGTAAAGTTATTAACATTCAAAATACTTAACATGAATATATTCCCCAAAGAATACATTGAACTTCAATTCATATTTGCAAATAAGGTAGTTGAAATATTAGGAATATCCTTCTTAAGTGCTCTATTCGATTACACATCTATGCCAGTAAGAGTAGGTGTTCCATTTTCTGATATGAAACCAAGTAATGTTAATTGGATTAAGTTTATAAATACAATCTCTACAAATAAAGATATCGATATAGCTTACGAATACTATGTATTAGTTGAGAAAGATAATAAAGAAATAAGGGAACAACATGGTTTTTGTTCTTATGACTTCTTTAAGTCTGAGTATTTAGTAAACTTACATTTCAAGAATAATGAAAATCCCGAGCCAGGACTGCTAAGTGATGAAAGAATGCCAATAAGACTTAAGGAACTTAAAGAGATGTTTAGTTTAATAAAGATAGAGTATCCAGATGCAAAAGAAGTAATGAGTTCTTCTTGGTTATTCAATATTCCTAAGTTTAATAAACTATTTCCTTTGGAATTCTTTGATAATACTTCTATAAAATGGGATTTTCACTCTCTTGGAATATGGGGACAATTCATTGATAAATATGGAAATATAAAAGAGAAATGGTATAATGAATTTGTTGAGAAAATAAACAAAGCTAAATCTCTAGATGATTTAAAAGAAGCATTTTCACTTAAGTGTATAAAGTGCTGGTCAGAAATTAAATTTTTCTACGACTTATATGGAATTAAGAACGGTAAATAAAGTAAAAGATAATCTTGAAGTTGGAAATTCTTTTAGACAAAATTTTCCTGCAGAAAAGCTTGAAAAAAGAGTAAGATTAACTACCAATGACATTACTCCTGAGATACAAGCTTTGATAGATACAAATATTGAAAAGCTTGTAGAAATCTTTGGTACTCCAGAATCTCCTAAAGATAGCCTAGTATTTCATGGAACAGGATATTATCATTATGATTTCTCTAATAAATATTTTGATTCAAACTCGGTAGATACAAATGATATTCCAATTCGAAGTGTATTATTAGGTATTTTGGAAAAAGGATTAGCCCCATCATATGATCCTTGGCTTCCAGGTATTTCAGTGAATACTACTTCACTTACGAAAAATTACTTTTATGCTCTCTGGTATGCAGATAAAAACTCAACAGAACAATTCAAATGGAATTATGGAAATCCAAATGATTGGTTTAATTTCTTTCTAGCAGACACTTTAAAAGCTGAATTTGAAATGAGTCCAAAAGAGCTTTTTGAAAAACGTAATAGAATCAAAGGATTTGGTGAAAATGTAAGAAAGGAGGATAAATTTAAAGGTAATAAATTACAATCTTGGATTGCACCAGTGTCTTTAGAGGCTTTAAGAACTAAGAGATCAATAGATTTACTAAAAATTAAATCTGATATTAAAGATAATTTTGGTTGTATATTAGTTTACGACGAAAGCCCAGTTGAAAAGTTTAAGATGGAGGTAGGAAATTCCCACGAAATCAGAACCACAAAAACATTATCAAGTTTCCCTGAAGCAATTTTAGTTCCTTTAGATGATATTTCTAAATTAAAAGAACATTTCAGAGGGACAATAATTCCAATTGAAGCAGTAAATGCATACCTTTCTAAATTTCCCTTCAAGTTTTTAACTAAAAGAAACTAAAGAGTGTCATCTTACAGATATATCTCTTCTCTCAAACATCTTAAGTCCAACAAAGAAACATATTCCAGATAGTATTAAGAATATTGGAATTGACCATTCTACAATATTTTCTGAAGGTCCAAAGTAATATATGAGTGAAAAGTATTTGATGTTAATTAATTTTTCAGTAAGTCCTGAAACTACATTTAACATATATGCAGATATAAATATGACTATAGATAAAAGTGTTACTTTCTTTGTATCGCTTACAACTGCTGATATGAGATAACTAATGGAGAATAGAGTAAGTCCTAATAGAAAAGTACTAATGGTATAGATT
>JBAXKR010000044.1:0-7813 GCA_037135235.1 bacterium
GACACAAGGAACTAAATCGTGTACAGTTAAAGAAGGAAAGAGATAAATTACTTAGAAAATTATTTAATTTTAAGTAACACACTTTTTATCTAACGATATCGCTTTAGTAACACTTCATTTTTATCTAACAGTGTTAGAGGATTGTTAGATTATACTTCAAGAAGTTTTCTTTTGAATTTCTCATACTTTAATTGTTTTTCAAGTTCTATGAGTTCTTTTTCAGGAAGTTTACTTGCCATTTTTTCAGATGCTTTTTTCTCAGCTTTCTCAATTTCTGCTAGTACTATCTCCTCTCCCATAACTGCATCATCACAAAGTATTTCTACTTTGTCATTTTTTACGGATATGAATCCACCTGAAACAGCTATTCTTTTATCTCCACCGATCTTTGTCTTAACAACAAGCTCCCCTATGTCTAACGTGCTTACAAGTCCTGCATGTCCTGGATATATACCAATTTGGCCTGATGTTGTAGGAACCACAAGTCCCTTAACATCATCTAACTTTAATACTTGTTTTGATGAAGACAATATATTTACTAACATAACGTTATTTGTTTTCTTCTTTATCTTTAGCTGTATTTAATACTTCTTCAATAGAACCTTTCATATAGAAGTCAGATTCTGGAATTGAATCAGTTTCTCCACTTAAAATTCTTTCAAATCCTTTAATGGTTTCACTAGTTTTTACATATACTCCCTTTTGACCTGTGAATTGTTCTGCTACATGGAAAGGTTGAGTTAAGAATCTTTGTATCTTACGAGCCCTTGATACAATTAATTTATCTTCTTCAGCTAATTCCTCAACTCCAAGGATTGCAATAATATCTTGTAAATCTTTGTATCTTTGAAGTGTCTTTTGCACTGCTTTCGCCACTCTATAGTGGTCCTCTCCAACAATATCTGGAGACAATGCTGTTGAAAAAGATGCAAGTGGATCAACAGCTGGGTAAAGTCCTTGTTCTGCAAGCGATCTTTCTAGAACAATAGTTGAATCAAGATGAGCGAATGTATTTGCAGGTGCTGGATCTGTATAGTCATCTGCTGGAACATATACAGCTTGTAATGATGTAACAGATCCCCTTGATGTTGATGTGATTCTCTCTTGAAGGTATCCCATTTCATCTGCAAGTGTTGGTTGATATCCAACAGCAGATGGAAGTCTACCTAGAAGTGCTGATACTTCTGAACCTGCTTGAGTGAATCTAAAGATATTATCAATAAATAGTAAAACATCTTTGTTCTCTTTATCTCTAAAGTATTCAGCCATTGTAAGACCTGTAAGTGGAACTCTAAATCTTACCCCTGGTGTTTCATTCATTTGTCCAAATACCATAGCTGTTTTACTAATAACTCCTGATTCCGTCATTTCATTGTATAGAGCAGTACCTTCTCTAGTTCTTTCTCCAACTCCTGTAAATACAGAGTATCCAGAATGCTCAGTTGCTAAGTTATATATAAGCTCTTGAATAACAACTGTTTTTCCAACTCCTGCTCCACCAAATGCTCCAATCTTTCCTCCTTTTACAAAAGGACATATTAGGTCAATAACTTTAATACCTGTTTCAAGAAGTGCTACTTTGTTAGATTGTTCAGTAAACTTAGGTGCTTCTCTATGAATTGACCATAATTCATTCTTTTCTCCCTTACTTGTTTTAAGATCCTCTTTGTTATCTATAGCGTCACCTAGAACATTAAAAATTCTACCTAATACTTTTTCTCCAACTGGTACTTCAATGTTTTTTCCAGTTGAGATTGCATCTGTTCCTCTTGCTATTCCATCTGTAGGTCCCATTGCAAGAGTTCTTACGGTATCTCTACCTATATGCTGTTGAACTTCTAAAGTTAGTTTTGTCTTGTTCTTTCTTTCTATTTCAATAGTAGAATATATTTCTGGAAGTTCTTGTTCTGTAAATTTTACATCTACAACAACTCCTAATATTTGTTCGATTTTTCCTGTTTGCATTGTAATAATAATAAAATTAAATTCTTTTAAACTACTGTTCCACCTACTACGTCTAACATTTCATTAGTTATTTTTTCTTGTCTTATCCTATTGTACTTAAGTGATAAGCTTTTAACTAATTTATTGGCATTATCTGTTGCACTCTTCATTGCAACAAATCTTGCTGAAAACTCTGATGCTATTGTTTGAAGAAGTGAATTAAATATCATTGATTGAAAATATTCCCTTATTAAATTCCCTAAGATCTCACTCTTGCTTGGTTCAAATATTATTTCAGCTGATTTATTTTCTTCTGTGTTATTTCCCTTATCTTCAGAACTCATTCCATCTTTTCTATTTTCATCTTTTTTTTCATTAAGTGAAGATATGCTAATAGGAAGAAGTCTTTCTAATGTTGGTTTTTGAACTAGTGCATTAACAAACTTTGGGAATAGTACATACACCTCATCTGATTCATTACTTAAAAATGATTTTTCTATTATTTCAAATACTGGAATAAGGTCATAAGTTGTAGCTTTTTCACCTAGTTCTCCGAAGTGTGCTAATACTTTTATTCCAAGCTTATTAAATATTTTAAGTCCATATTTATATATACTAACACCTTGAATTATTACATTCTCTCCATACTTTGATTTTAATGTCTTAATAGTTCTGTTAAGTTCAAGTGTGAGATTTGAATTTAATGCTCCAGTAAATCCACGAGATGTTGCAATAAGGAGAATGGTAATATTTTTAACTTCTTTAGATTCTCTTGCTAATTCCACTTCACCAAGTTTTGATAGATCTCCTAAGTTATGTATTATGTTTTGAATTCCATCTGCATAGAATTTGAATTGTTCAGCACGGGATTGTGTATTTTTAACTTTTGTAGCAGCAACCATCTGAAGTGCTTTAGTAACCTTAGCTGTCGATTTAATAGACTTTATTTGGGTTTTAATTTGTCTAAGATTAGCCATTTATTTTACAACGACTCAGTAATACTTGCTTTGATCTTCTCTTCTAAATCCTTATCTAGTGCTTTTTTGACAGAGATTTCCTTAATTAATTCTTTGTAGTTATTTCTTAAGTTAATAAGGTATTTTTCTTCCCATTCTGATACTTTACTTACTTCAGTATTATCAAGATATCCATTAATTGCAGCATATAGAACACAAACTTCTTCTTCAACTCTAAGTGGTTCATATTGCTTTTGCTTAAGAACTTCTGATGTTCTAGCACCTCTATCAAGTTTTAATTTAGTATCTTTATCCAAGTCGGACCCGAATTGAGCAAATGTAGCAAGTTCTCTGTACTGTGCTAGCTCGAGTCTTAATTTCCCTGCAACTTGTTTCATAGCTTTCATTTGAGCTGAACCACCAACTCTGGACACTGATAATCCAACATTTACAGCAGGTCTTGTACCTGCATTAAATATATCTGTATCCAAGAAGATTTGTCCATCTGTAATAGAGATAACATTAGTTGGAATATATGCAGATAAGTCACCTGCTAGTGTTTCAATTATTGGTAATGCTGTAATTGATCCTCCACCTAAAGCATCTGATAACTGAGCACTTCTTTCTAATAGTCTACTATGTAGATAGAAGATATCTCCAGGATATGCTTCTCTACCAGGGGGACGTCTAAGTAGTAATGAAATTTGTCTATATGAAAATGCATGTTTGGTTAAATCGTCGTAAATGATAAGAACATCTTTCTTTTTGTTCATAAAGTATTCAGCAATTGAGGTTCCAGAAAATGGGACTAAATATTGCATACTAGCACCATCTGAAGCATTTGCTGCTACAACTATTGTGTAATCTAATGCTCCATAAGTCTTAAGTTTACCAACAATTTGTGATACTTTTGATGCTTTTTGTCCTATTGATACATACACACAAATTACATCATTACCTTTTTGATTGATTATTGTATCGATTGCAATTGCAGTTTTACCAGTTTGTCTATCTCCAATGATTAACTGTCGCTGGCCTTTTCCTATATTTGTCATAGCGTCAATTGATTTGATTCCAGTTTGAAGAGGTCTTTTAACATCTTTACGCTCAATTACTCCAGGAGATTTTGGCTCTAATGGCATATCTTCTGGGTTTACATGCTTTATAGGGCTACCATCTATTGGTTCTCCTAATGCGTTAATAACTCTACCTAAATATGCCTCACTTGCAGGAATTGATAGAAGTTTACCAGTTGTTTCAACTAGATCACCTTCAGATATTGCTTTGTAATCACCGAGTATAATGACTCCAATTCTATCTTTTTCAAGATTAAGTGCTAAACCCATTACATCTTCTCTATCTGAAGTTTTAGTAAAACGAACTAATTCGTTAAACCCTACTTTAGATAAGCCGTCAACAAAAGCTATACCATCTTTAACTTCTAAAACTCTTCCTGTGTTAGTAAACATATTTTATCTCTAAGAATTTATCTTTAAATTAGCAATGTCAGTTGCCATACTCATATCTATTAAGTCATCATTGTTTCTAATAACTATTCCACCTTTAACCTTTGCATCTATTGAATAATGGAATATGAGTCCAGCATTAGTTATTTTTTTAGTTACATTACTTTCAAGTTTTGATACTTGATTATCATCAAGTTTTGTTGCTGATAATACTTCAATAATTAAGTTTTCTTTAGTTATTATTTTTTTATACTCTTCAAATACTTTATCAATATCTGAGCCTTGTATATTCTTAATGATACTAAATAGAATTAAACCGGAATCTTCAAATCCAGCTTTTTTAAATCTCTTAAGATCAAGATATACATCCTTCGCCAAGGTTTTATATTTATCGTTTGCCATAATTATATTAACTTAACTATTACTCTATTCTACTAATTGCTTTATCTATAATCTTGGAATCAAGTTTATCAATCTTCTCATCCCAAAGTTTTTCAACTGCAATTTTTACTGACTTCTCTATTTCATTTTTCATATTAGATTCAAGATCTGACTTCTCTTGTTCAAGTCTTTTCATTGCGCCATCTACAATCTGTTTAGATTCAGAATTTGCGTTTAAGATAATCTTTTCTCTTTCAGTTAAACCTGATTTCTTAGCTTTTTCTAGAATTTCATCAGTTTGAGATCGAGTTTCATCAAACTTTAGTTTTATTTCTTCTTCTAGTTTGATCATTCTTTCCTCAAGATCTTTTGATGTCTTTGCGTTCTTTTCTATTTCTTCTCTTCTTTTATCCATGTTTTTAATGACACCAGATAGAAGAAACTTATCTAGAATAACGTAAAGTACAGCAATTAATATGATGTATATTATTATCGTAATTGGATTTATTCCAAATGCCTCCATATTGTTTATTTATTAGATAATTATAGATACAACTAGAGAAATGATTGCAATACCTTCTGCAAATGCTAAAGGTAAAATCATAGCACCTCTAATTTTTGCATCAGCATCAGGGTTTCTTCCAATTGCTTCCATAGCTTTTGAACCAGTCATTCCAAGTGCTAGTGCAGGTCCTAAGCTTGCAAATGCAACGGCAATACCTTTTGCCAAGAATTTTATTGCTTCGTTATCCATGTAAATATGTTAAAAAATATAAATTAATGATGTTGCTCTTCAACTGCAAGACCAGTAAAACTTGTCGTTAGGACAAAGAATACATAGGCTTGTACGAATCCAACAAATAGCTCTAATATTAAGAAAGGTATAGATACAACTCCTTTTGCTAGATTAAACATAACCATAAGTAAGACTTCTCCTGCAAATACATTACCAAACATCCTAAAGCTAAATGATAATATTTTTGCAAGTTCCAAGATTGTTTCAAGTATACCTACAAAGAAATTAATAATATTATTAGCGTTAAGTGGGAATGTGATATTTAAATACTTCTTTAAATACTTTTTCCCATTTATTTTGAATCCCCAGTAGTTAGTTACAAATAGAGATAGTATTGCAAATGCTATTGTTCCATTTAAATCTGATGTCATAGGTCTAAAAACTGGAACTAATAACCTGGATTCTCCTATCTTTTCTAATTTTAAAGTATCGAAGTTTAATGCGCATGTAGTAGAAAAACATTCAATAATACTTTCAGGATATTCTACTGTTGTTTTTACTTCATGAGTAGTTTCTGTTGCTACTATGGTTTCGGTTTTCTTTGCTGTTGATTCTACGACAGGCTTATTCTCGATTACTCCAAGAGGTCCTGTTATTGGTAATAGACCAGACCAATTGGATAAAATTACTAGGAAGAAAAATGTTAAAGTTAGTGGAAAGATTAATTTACTTGGTTTAATTCCCATACTATTAATAGAGGTTTCTCTAAGTGAACCTATTACATATTCAAGAAATAGCTGAAATTTAGAAGGCTTAGAGTAACTAATAGACTTACCAACAATAACGGCAAGTATGCATAAAACTGCAACTAAGGTTATAGTTGTGAAAAGTGAATTGGTAACAGGATAACCAAGTACTGTAAAGATTTTTTCTGCTGCTAATGAAAACTCCATTAATATTTATTAAACTCAAAAATTCAATCGAACAGAAAGAGTATACCTCATAAAATGCCTCCATGTAAACCGTTATCCTTACTTTAGCTTACCTTTATTAAATGTTCCTCTTACTAATCTAAATGCTTCCCTACTTTCAGGCTTATATATCATATACACGCCTATTAGTGTTTTGCATTTTGGACATTCTAGGCTTTTTGATTTTGTATCTTTAATATTTTCAGGCCACTTTATTCTATCTAAGTAAGTCCTTTGAAGTGAACCTATTCCATCTTTTTGATATATCATTACTCTTTCATTACATTTTGAACAGTGAATATCTAGTATCTGAGTATTTCCTCCTCTACTTCTTTTGTAGTTATCATTTTTTATTTCAAAGTCCTTAAGCTTAAGCTCTTCCATACTATATGTATTATACAATTTAATTTGAAAGAAGAAGTTTTTTATGATAATACATTACTCAAATTACTTCTTAACATATACCTATGACAGAGGCACCAGATGGTGTTCAGTGTGCAGTAATTTATCCTGATAGTCTTATATTACTTGGTTCCAGAAAAAATGGTACTTTTCTTCCTGGACTCAAAGCCTTTCCGGGTGGGAAATGTAAAAACTTTGGAGATAGGAGTCTAGAAGATCAAGCTACGGATATTCTTGAAAAAGAAGCAGGTTTACGTTCCATATTATGTAAATATATGGGAAATATCGTAGAACAAATGGTTGGAGAAGATGATAGGGCAAGGAGAGTTCACCTATATACTTGCATTGCTCCATCAATTATCGATACTCAATCAGCAGTCAGCTTTAACGCTTCTCCAATAGGTTATTTTATGAATGATTCAAAAGAATTAGGTTCTTGGGATCTTGTTAGTATCCACAATCTAATGAAAGATATAGGGAATAATAATGCAAGTAGTATATATCCTACAACAAAAAATCTCCTTAAAGCTTTTGGACAAGATATTATTAACTACGCAGAAAATAGGGCAAGAGCTCAATTAAGGTATAACTTAAAGAATTTAATAATTATTACAGGTAAAAAGAGTTTCAAACAAAAACAAACTTAAATAGTTTTTAATTAATTATTACTAATGCTTACTTAAATATTCTATTATTGCTTCTTTTATTTCTTTTTTTGTTTTATTTAATTCAGATAAGGTATTTTTTCTAATAGGACAATCAACTATGCAATTACTAAAACAGTAATTTGTTAAGAAAACCTCATCTATGTTTGGTCCTATTAATGCAAGAATCTTTGTTCCTAACTTGTTTTTAGGTAATGGGCAATTTTCTGGAAGCCCTGTGATCAATGTAAATGTATGTTCTGCTTGTAGTACGTGTTTAGTACTTGAAACAACTGATTTAGAAGTTATAATA
>JBAXKR010000045.1:0-7766 GCA_037135235.1 bacterium
AAAAAACTATCTTAAAATTATCAAAATTATGTCTTGACATTAGGGTCCATCATACAACACTCTTACCTTATGAGATAGAAAAATGGGATAAACCTAATCAACAGGCTTGGGTTTGGGTTAAGATTCCACAACTAGATGCACTAAGCCTAACTGATTACATATATGTATATTATGGAAATGTATCAGCTACTGATGCTCAAAGCAAAACAAATGTATGGGATAGTAATTACAAAACTGTTCATCATTTAAGTGAAACATCAGGAACACATTATGACTCAACTTCGAATGCAAATAATGGAACCCCAGTAAGTCTACAAACACAAGGTGGGACTGGAATAGCTGGTGGAGCAGACACATTAAATGGAACAAGTAGTCATGTAACTATTGGAGCGGCTAATGCATTAAATCCAGTTTATTCTGATTTCTCATATGAAGCTTGGTTTAAATCAAATGGATCCGCAACCGTAGATCAGGCAATATTAAGTTTTTTGGGGGGAAGCGGATACGCTTCGAATGGAGAAATAAGGATATCATATAACTTTTCCGGAAATGGAAATGTTATGAGCATGATGCAGAATAAAATTGGTTCAACATATTACGGAATGTGGGTGGGGTCAAATCCGATTGTTGATAATAATTGGCACTATGCAGCATTCAGTTATAATTCCAGTACAAGAATGTTAACTGGGTTTATTGACGGAGTATCACTTGGAGCAGGTGGGCCTTTTGATTGGCGTTCCCCTGATCCTCAAGGTGGAAGATCAACTGAAATAGGGGTTTACACATATGCATCTGGAAACATGAGATATTTTAGTGGTTCAGTTGATGAAGTTAGAATTTCTTTTGCACAAAGATCTGCATCTTGGATTTCTGCAACTTACAAAACAATTAATGATAATAGTTTTGCATCATATGAATCTGAGGAGAGAAGATTATCTACAACTGGAACATGGGAGTCTGCAATTGATTCAAATGCAATTAATTTAAATTGGAATGGGGGGTGGGGAGATGGTGTAAATGTAAATTCCAACGCTTTTACAGTAAATTTTTCAAATGTAACTGCAAATACAACTATAGATTTGAGAATTAAATCAGCACCTGATCTTTCCACTTTATCTTCTGCTTCATATATTGATTTAGGTACAGCGAATACTGGAGCAACATTTACGAAAACAAAGGGGGATTTTGACACCTTAGGAATTGGAATCCTGAATAATAAATACATAAGAATTATTGCCACACTTAATCAATCAAATGATACAACTCCAACTATTGATTCAATACAGATAAATTACCAAAAGGACAATGTTGGGCCAGAAGTAAATGCATCAAATATAACTATGAAGTCAGGTGTTAACGCAGTTCAAACAATCCCACAAAACGGATATTTGGGATCATCCTCACCATACTTCTCATGGAACTCGGGAACTGATTCAGAATCAGGGATAAAAGGATACTGTTTATATCTTGGAACAACAGAAGGAACATCACCTGCATCTTCGAAAGGAATACTTGGCACATCTCCTGTTAGTGTTTCGGGAACACCTTGTCAGTTTATTACAGCAACTCCCAATATTGATTTTGCAACTGCATCATATAAGGGGGTTACTTGGCTTGATGGAAGTATAACTACACCAGTATATTATCTTACAATTAGAGCTATAGATAATGGGAATAATGTCTCGACAAGTAACCTTGAATTCTACTTTAACTACGATACTGTTAGCCCAACCAATGTTGCATATATATCTGCTTCAAGTAGTACATTCTTTAGTGTTTCAGATATGTTTTTTTCATGGCCAACAAGTGGAGTAACTGGATCAAGCGATGTAGGAGGATCAGGAGTGATTGGTTGGCAATACAAATTAAATGGAACGGGAGGAAATTGGAATGGAAGTTTTAATGACACTAATTTAGGTGTTAAATATATTCCTGCAAACACAACTCAACCATTTTATCTTGATGTTACTAGGGATGGACCAGATGTAATCGTTGGTAATAATGTAATATACTTCAGAACGATTGATTCAGTTGGAAATACTTCAATCGCATCTACATATAGAACTGCCAATTTGTCATATGGTGGTAATGCACCAACATTTACTAAATCCTGCTTAGATGAAACAGGAATAAGTATATCTCCATCAACTTCAAGTTCAAATAATTTTTCATTAAACTGGGAAAGTGCAACTGCAGGAAATGGGAAAACTATTAAGTCATACTACTATATGGTTAATACAACACCACCTGAGCTATACTCATCGATTCTTTCTAATTCAGCCACTTACATTTCAACACTTACATCATCAATAAATTCACAAAGATTAAATGGAGCAATTAAGGGAAATAATATTGTATATGTTGTAGTTGCAGATAATCTTAATAACTATTCTGGTTCTAGTTGTCTTAAAGGTAAGTTTACACTTAATTCAACACTTCCAGATCCTGCTTTAAACCTACTAATTACTGATGTATCTATTAAAGAAGCATCACTATGGAGAGCTTCACTTATCTGGGAAACACCTTCATATACTGGAACTGGAGCACTTAGTTACAAAATTCAACGATCTGAAGATGGGACAGCTTGGAGTGATGTAGAAACCGTTACGGGAAATTCATTTGTAGACACAGTAAGTCAGTCAAAACAATACTATTGGAGAATAGGAACTATGGATAATTCAGATGAGTCAAAATCAAGCCCGTCGTATACAAATGCAGTCACACTTATTCCGAAAGGAAAATATAAAACTTCTGCTAAATTAAACGAAGAACCCTCTGTAAAGGTAGCAATTAGATCTGTTGAAATATCTTGGACAACAGACAGAGGAAGTGATTCCAAAATACTATATGGTCTTAAAAATGGAGATTACTTCAAGGATGAAGTAGGGAATTCTTCTCAAGTAACTGACCATAATATATCAATAAAGAATTTACAGCCTGCGACAACATACTACTACAAAGTTAAATGGACTGACGAAGATGGTAATACAGGAGAATCAAATGAAAAAATGTTTACTACTGAAACTGCTCCACTTGTTAAAAGTGCAGGAGTTAAATATGTAAGTATTGATACGGCACAAATAGACTTCACTTCATCTAAGGCAAACAAGGTTAAAATCTATTATGGTTTATCATCATCATTTGGAGGAACAAAAGAGTTGGCAACCTCGATTAGAGAAACAACCTATTCTATTGATCTTGATGGACTTACAGATGGATCAAAGTACTACTATAAAATTAATGCATTTGATCAAGATGGAAATGAATATGATGGAACAATTTGGGAATTTTCTACACTACCTAGACCAAAAATTTCTGATATTAAATTGCAACAGTTAAAAAATACAGCTGAAACTACATTAATTGTTTCTTGGATTACAAATACTGATATGTCTTCAATTGCAACATACTATCCAGAGTCAAATCCTGTAGGAACAAGAGACATAGTTAACCTTACACTTCAAAACGGTGAACATAAACTTACACTTAGCAACCTTAATCCGGAAACCCCTTATATGCTTCTTGTTAAAGGACGGGATAAGATTGGGAATGAAGCTCAAAGTGAACTCATAAAATTTAGTACTTCTACAGATACAAGGGCTCCTTCTATATCCGAAATGAGTATAGACACTAATCCTGTTTCTAATCAAAACTCAAATAATCAAAAATCCCAGGTTGTTATCACATGGAATACAGATGAACTCTCTACAACAAGTGTTGAGTATGGAGAAGGATATTCAGATACTTTTGCAAATAAGACTAGTATTGATTTCAATCTCACACTTAATCATCAAGTTGTTATTTCAGGTCTTAATCCAGCCAAAGTGTATCATTTCAAAGCTATCTCTAATGATAAGGCTAACAATACTGGATACTCTCAAAACACTGTGGCAATTACTTCTGATATAAATGAAGATATTACGACACTAATACTTAATAGCCTGAGAAATATTTTCAAGTTCTAATCACATTTTTATGTGTTTCGAACATCATTATAGCTAAATCCCCATTGGTGGAATAATTCCGGAAGCAGTCAGTGCTGCAATTAACTGCATTATTGCAAAAAAGATAATTAGAAAACCTGATACTTTAAAGAAATATCCAGCAAATTTACTTTTTGAAAACTTAACACTCACAAAACTAATAACAGCGAGTACTGGTAATGTTCCTAGAGCAAATATAAGCATTGTAGTAGCCCCTGATATGAAATTTCCTGAAACTAATGCTGCTAACTGTCTATTTTGTGTAAACCCACAAGGAAGAAAGAATGTTAGTACTCCAAGAATAATAGGAGCAATAAGATTAGTTCCTTCAGAGAATCTCATAACACCTTTACCAAAAGATTTAGGAAGATGAGGTTGAAGCTTTTTTGTAAATGAAAATATTCTAAGAAGATCAAATCCCATTACAATCATTACTAAAGCTAATAGTACATTAAGTATTAAGCTTGCTGTAATTGAAAGTTTAAATATACTTCCTGCATACCCAATTACTCCTCCAAGAATAAAGAAACCAATAATCCTAGCTATATGAAAAAGAATAATTGGAAGTATTTTTTTACCTTCTGAAAATTTAGTAGATAATGTTAGTACAAGACCTCCAACAGTTGCCATACAAGTAGAAAGAGATGCAATAACTCCTAGAAAGAAATCAAAAGCAAAACTTGATGAATCTAAATTTACACTTTCAACAAGCCCTGATCTTGTAAGAAGAAGGAATAATAAGAATATAGGAAGAGCGATAAGTAGGGGAAATATAAGGCTCTTGTAATTGCCTATATCATTTTTTTCTAACTTTGAATCTTTATTAATAATTCGATAACCATTCTCTTTTACTAAATTATCAAATTCTTTAGCTAACTCGTTATCACTTTTACTACTTGTTGTTTCAACAATTAGCTTATTATCACTAAGCCTAGCATCAACAAATTTAACATCTGAATTATTCTCAAGCTTCTTCTCAATTAGTAATTCACAAGCACTACAGTGCATACCTTCTACTTGAAATTCACATCTTCTTCTACTTTCTACTTTCTTAGATTTATCTTTCATATCGTATAGTTTCTTAATTATTAAATAGATATTACTTTTGAATTTATCTAACTTTATCTATGTTGAAGCTTAGATACATGAAGTATACATTAAACTTTACCCTCAATATACCTTCTCCTTTCCTTTTCAGGAAACTTCTCAATTGAATATCTAAGCATTGTTCTTGGCATTTCCATATATCTTGTTTTAAGAAACTCCTTTAGCTTATCCATTGATACTCTTTTCCCAACTTCTCTAAGCATCCATCCACAAGCTTTTTGTATTAAATCATGAGAGTCGGATAATAGAATATCAGTTATATTAAAAGTATCAATATATTCTTCATTCATTATGAATGCTAAAGTGGAAATAACTGATATCCTTCTTTCCCATAAATTTTCAGACTTTGCTAGTTTATATAATATTGATCTATCTGAATTAATTAGATGTTTTCCAACAATTTTGTAGCAAGAAACATCTACAAGATCCCAGTTATTAATTCTTCCTGTTTTAGTTAAATAGTAATTAAAAACACTATTACACAATTCAAGATCATTATTCTTACTTGCTCTTTCATATCTACTTACTAAGATCAATAATCCAATTAATCGTTCTTCATGATATTTTGATTCTAGAAGCATATCAACTTCATCAATTGAAATATCCTTTAATATAATTGCAATTTTTCTAGCAACTGGAACAATAATTCCTAGAAATTTATCTCCTTCACCATATTCACCTAGACCTGTTTTAAAGAACCAAGAATTAGTTTTAACTTTATTTTTATCTTTATATGAGCCTATTAAATTGTGAATTTCTATATATTCCATAAGGAAAGTTAGTGTATCCCACTATCAACAGCTATTATATACTAATTTGTTATTCTTTTTGTGATACAATTTTAACAATGCACGATCAAGCTTTATTAAAAAGCAAGAGCACTTCATTCGTAATACTTCACCCGGTATATTTTCATGTATTAATTATTAACTTTCTTCAACATGGATAACTTCAAGTCACCCTCTAAATATGACTTTAAACTTAAAGCTGAAGAATGCTTTAAGTCAGTATTTTTTTCATCTATCGCAAGTACTGATGGCATTAATGTATGGAATAGCATCCTATGGTTAGCTAAAGATGAAAATTGGAATTTGTATTTTCGATCAAAGCCTGGAAGAAATCATATACTAAACATTGCGAAGAATAACAATGTATCAATTGCAATATATGACTCAAAACAAATTGATTCAATTACAGGACTTCAAATTACTGGAACTGCTGAGGTATTAAATTCAGCTCAAGATATTGAAAAAGCAATGAAATATTATCACAATGATAAAAATGAGATTAGTAATATATATACAGAGGATGATGCTAAATACGTGCTTGTTAAAATTACTCCCGTAAGAGTATTTATATATGACCAGTCTAGATTAGGAGATAATAGAGTAGAGATAATGCTAAAAGATTTAAGAGCAAGCTAGAAGTCAAGTAATCCTTCAATAACAAAGTAACTCACTTAATTAAAAAGTGAAAAAACAATCTGATTGATTTTGTTTCTAAAGAGTAGATAATAGAAAATATATATTTTAATTAAGTAGATAGTTTTATAAAAACATTAAAACTTGATATTACACCTCAGCAATTTTATGCAATGGATAAGACTCAAACTGCAGATCTAGCAAAAAAAATTACATGTTGCATTACTTGCTAATCCTAACTTAATATTAAATTCAGACCAAAAACAAGTAAAACTAAACTTTGAGTTATTGGATAGAATAATACTTCCAAATAGATATGCATATTTTGCTGACTCAAACGAAATAAGGCTAATGACAATTTACGAAAAACTAGCTGGAATAAATATTGAGATTCCTGGAGTTACTGAGCCTTTATTTAAATAATAACTAGTTTGGAATCTTTGTATGGATATACTTCATACATATTTCACTTCGCAAGTGATACATTCTTCGTAAATATATTTTTATCTATACTCATGTCAAAAATCTTCGAGCTCAAAGGCATCACGAAGCAGTACAAAAACGGATCTAGTAAAACTACTGCTGTTGATAATGCTTCATATTCACTTAATGAAGGTGAAAGTTTAGCAATTGAAGGCCCATCAGGATCTGGGAAATCCACCTTACTACATATTTTAGGAGGGCTAGATAAACCAACAAAAGGAACTGTAATAATCAATGGGAAAGAGATAACTAATCTTAAAGATGGAAAATTATCTAAGTTTAGAAATGAAACAATTGGATTTGTTTTTCAATTTTTTAATCTTCAAGATTATCTAAATGTTGAAGAAAATATTATGATTCCACTCTTAATTAATGGAACTAAACCTAAAATTGCACTTAAAAGAGCAAAAGAATTACTTGAAAGTGTTGGTCTATCACACAGACTTGGTTACTTTCCAAAGCAACTCTCAGGAGGTGAAATGCAAAGAGTAGCAATTGCAAGAAGTCTTGCAAATAACCCGAAGATTCTTCTAGCTGATGAACCAACTGCAAACCTTGATAAAGAAAGTGCAAAAAAAGTATTAGAACTATTTGAAGATATTCAAAAGAAACATGTAAGTGTAATCATAGTTACACATGATCCAACAGTATCTTCAAGATACAAAAATATTTTGAAGATGCGAGATGGGAAAATAATATAAATATTAATATACATACATCCCGACTTCGGGAAAGAAGTGTATATAGTAAATGAGTATTAATCCAGTTGTGC
>JBAXKR010000046.1:0-7188 GCA_037135235.1 bacterium
AAAAGAGCCTATTTTTTAAGCTTTTCTTATATTAAACATTTCCTCGATTTCTTTTATAGAAGTAGTCTCAGTTGCACCCTTATCTCTCCCCCATTTTTTTATCCTTGGAAACCTTAGAGAGTAATTAGCTGTGTGGGATTCACTTTTAGTAATCTCATCAGCCTCAATCTCACAAACGATTTGAGGGATAACCCATACATCAGGCACTAATTTAGAATCAATGACTACATTTTTAGGACACTCTTTGATACGAATTTGTTCCAAGTCAGAATATGCTTCTTTAAGTTTTTCTTCAGTAAATCCTGTGCCAACTTTCGCAAGTGTCTTAAAAGAGTCACTATCCTTATCATATACACCTACAAGAATTGTTCCAACGCCAAACTCAGTTCTCGATCCCTTACCCGTGTAATATCCTAGAACAACTGCATCAATCGTATCGTTAAGAGTTGAATCACTAGACCTTTTGAGTTTAATCCAGTCAAAATTTCTAGTCCCAGGATCATACTTAGTTCCCTTTGCCTTTGTAATAATCCCTTCAAGTCCCTCATCAATATATTTATCAAATATATTTTGAATTTCTTTTGTGTCATTTGCAAAAATATTCTTGCTGCAAACTAATATCCCATCATTATTACCCTTATTAAATTCCTTTAATACTTTCTCAAGAATTTCAATTCTTTCTTCAAGAGGCTTTTCTGTTAAGTCTTCTCCATTTAAGTAAAGAATATCAAATATCATGCATTTAACAGGAATAGACAATGCCTTCTCTAAAATTCCATACTTCCTTTTCCTTTGCATTGTTTCTTGAAATGGAAAGAATTTATCATTTTTTGCATCATAACCCAATACCTCACTATCCATAATTATTGATTCAACTCCAATTTTAGAAAGTGTTAGAGAAACATCAGGAAACATATCTGTTAAACTTTCTTGATTTCTTGAGAATAGCCTTACTCTTCTCATCTCTTTATTCTCTTCCACCTTAGAAGTATCATTTGTTTCAACAATAGAAAGTTGAGTTGGAATTTCTTTTTTTGTAATATTCTCTTCTATGAATTTATCAATATTCTTTTCATCTATTAGATGCAATTGACATCTCAAACCATCATATTTAGCTTGGACCAAAGGATTTGGCATTCTCTCCCATATAGCTTCAACATTCTTTTCTCTTTCAACAAGTTTAGAGGCAACAGGAATTCCAGGAATTAATTTCAAATCAGATACTCCCTCTACTCCCTTTTCCTTCACAAGAGTTGCTATCTTTCCAAGATCTGAGATAGCGCCATACCCTCTTTCTATTTGTTCACTATATGTTTTGTCATTTGAAATGAAATATGAAAGAGAATCAATTATTGTCTTATCGCTAAGGCCTAATCTTAAGTTTCCAGAAAGCATTCTAATAAAATATTTAGAACTTAACGGATCCAATTTGAAAACAATACTTTTCAAAAGTTCTAATTTTCTTTTAACAGAATCTTTTCCAGATATTCCAGTTATTGATTTTGCAAGATCATAATATTCAGTTATTACTAGATCTCCTTGCCCAAATTTCTTCAAAACCTCACTTACTTTTGTTTCAGATAAAGAAAAAATATAATTACCTAAATCACCAAATCTTTGGAATCCTTCTATCACTTCACTTTCAGGCAATAAGAAATAACCTACAAGAAAATTAATTATTTGTTTATTTGCAAGATTAAATTCTAAAGGAACGTATTTGGGATACACGCGACCTTGTAATAGGTAAACTACCTTCTCAACTTCCTCTTTTTTTAATTCTTTAAAAAGTTCAGAAAGTTTTGAAGAGATTTCATTCCTCGAATGTAATTTTTCCAAAATCTCTAGCACTACCGAAAATGATTTAGTGGTCATGTGGAACTTTGTTTCACAGATTAAGTATTTTTCTCCAACTTATTTTATTATACTCAGAACTAATTTAAGACGGAGAAATATACGATAAAATCGTAACATTTTTATTTATAAAGTGGAAATGTAATTATGAGTATTTTGTGGATTATTTTACTTTTGTCATAGCACCCCAACTCTTCCCTATTTTCATATCTACAGCTGCCGGAACTGAAAGCTTTAAACAACTTGACATTATTTTTTTTATTTCATTTATTATTACTTCATCTTTTGTACTAATGTCATTTACTTCAAACAATAGTTCATCATGTATCTGTAAAAGCATTTTCCAGTCATTTGTATTCTTCAAAGGACCGTCAAAGAGCTTAATCATAGCAAGTTTTGTCATATCTGCAGCACTCCCTTGAATAGGAAAATTTATTAATTCCCTATATGCCCTGTTTCGGATTTGAAAATTCTTTGAATTAAGCTCTTTAAACTCTCTACGACGTCCTAAAATTGTCTCCGCAAAGCCTTGCGATCTTGCATCTGCTTCTAATTTCTTAAAGTATATTAGTATTTTAGGAAATCTTTCAAAAAATTCATTTATAAACTTTTGAGCTTCCCCTGCAGGAATTTTAAGTTGTTCTCCAAGCCCATATCCTGATATACCGTACACCACACCAAAATTAACAGTTTTAGCTGTAGCTCTTTGTTCAGGCGTAACTTTGTCGTAATCAACATTAAATATTACAGATGCACTTGTTTTATGTATATCTTGTCCCTTAATAAATGCCTCTATAAGCTTTTCTTCTCCACTAATATGAGCAAGAATTCTAAGTTCCTGTTGTGAATAATCAAAAGACACAAATGTTTTACCTTCCCTTGCAACAAAACTTGATTTTATTAAATCAGATTCCTTAGAACCTGATGGAATATTTTGTAAATTAGGATTAATTGAAGAAAGCCTTCCTGTAGCCGCATTTGATTGATTATATGTTGTATGTATTATTGAATTTCCTTGCTCGTCATCAACAGAGATATCTATTAATGAGTTAACATATGTAGATCTAAGCTTTGCTAGCTCTCGAAATCTTAATATTAAATTACATATTTCAAAACTTCCTGCAAATTTAAGTAAGGTGCCCTCGTCTGTACTGTAAGAACCTGTCTTTTTCTTCTTAGGCAAAGGTATTTTAAACTCTTCGGCAAGTGTTTCTCCAACTTGTTTAGGAGATGCTATATTAAACTCATGGCCTGTAACTTTATATATATCTTTTTCAATATTCTTAATACTCTCATCTATTTCTTTACCGACATCGGCTAATTTATTCTTATCAAGTTTAATTCCTAATTCTTCCATAGCAAATAGAACTTTGATAAGTGGGTGTTCAACATCTTTGAGAAGTAACTTAACTTTTGCATTCTCTGATTTTTCAAGTAGTTTCAATTCTTCCATATATACTGATTTAATATATGAAAGCTCAATAAAGGCGTTATCAGCAGATGCCTTAAGTGTGTCATCATTTAAAACACTTATATCACTAAAATTCATATCCGACGATAGTTCTAATAGTATATTCTTTGTTGAATTAAGTGGTACGCCACCTGAAAGTAGGAAAGCAGCAGTTGTTATATCAAAATAGTTTTCAATGGCAATATCTGATGTTCGAAAAATTTTAGAAAACTCATGAAGTTGTTTTTTAATATGAATACTTATTTTTCTTATTTCTTTGTTTTCCAAAACATCCCTCATTGCATGGATTACTTCTGTATTTTTATCCTTCACCATTTTTGAAAGATCAACAAATACAATTTTATCTGAAAGAATATATAAATTTACACCTAACAAAAGAAAATATATTTCAGTTACACCTTTAAGTATCCTAATTAAGCTATCAGAATCTGATATTTCTTCTATTTCACTTGTTTTAGATAAGTCTGTACCGTTAAGTGTAATCTTTTCAAAATTCTTAATATCCTTAGTTAGGTTTATAGATGGGTCAAATAGACTAGATTGTGCCTCAGCATGATTCTTATTCTTTACAGTTTCTTTCTTTTGGGAATTAACGTTAACAACCTCTTTGTTTTCAGCTTTTGTTTCATTACTTGCCTTATCTGGAAACATCTTTAAAACCTTACCAATTAGAGTTCTAAACTCGTACTTTTTAAATAGTTCAATAACATCCTTAAGGTCAAAACCATCAAATTTAGATTGTTCTAGATCTAAACTTATTGGAACATCCCTTGAGATAGTTGCTAATCTCTTACTTTGGTAAGCAATTTCTTGTGAATTAATAAGTTTCTCAGCAACCTTTTTATCTATTTTTTCAAGATTACTGTATATATTTTCCAAACTTCCAAATGAAGTGATAAGACTTTTAGCTGTTACTTCACCAATTCCCCTAACGCCAGGAATATTATCACTAGTATCACCTCTAAGTGATTTATAGTCTGGGACATATTTATTATCATATCCGAGCTTAGAATCTACTTCTTTATCAGTAAATATCTTTGAATCTCGAAAGAATCTTCCAGCCATGTATATATCAGTTTTATCATCTACCAACTGATATTCATCTGAATCTCCTGTAAGAATTACTTTATGAATTTCTGGATTGGATTTACTTAATTTATCTACAATAGTCCCTATAACATCATCAGCTTCAAAGCCTTCGATTGCGAATATTGGGATATTAAAAGCTTCAACAATCTTTTTTACTTCTGGGAATTGTTGAATGAGTTTTTCATCAAGTGGTTTTCTATGCGCTTTATAATCAACGAATTCTAAATGTCTGAATGTTGGCTTTGGAGTGTCGAAAGCACAAATTACATAATCTGGCTTAACTTTTTCAAATGCTGTTAAAAATAGCTGGGTAAAACCAAATATTGCATTAGTATATAGTCCATCTGCATTTACTAAAGTATCTGGATATGCATGAAATGCTCTATGCACCAAAGCATTCGAGTCTATTATTAAGAGCTTAGGCATTATATTTATTTTCTAAGTTATTGAGTACTTACTCCTTCTTTTCGTCAAATATACCATTAAACTCCTCAGCAGTTACAACTTCTTTTTCAAGTAGCATATCTTTAAGCTTTTCAACCTTATCTTTATTTTCCTTTAGTAAGACTTCCGTCTCTTTATAGCAGACGTCCATTATCTTTTTAACTTCAAGATCAAGTATCTTTGCAGTATCTTGGCTAATCTCTTCGCCATCTCTACTCATACTTCTTGAGTTATATATCTCTCCCTCATTTGAAGGAGCGTATCTAATAAGCCCAACTAGTTCACTCATTCCAAATCTTTTAACCATTCTGTTAGCAATCTCTGTTGCTCTATCTATATCATTAGACGCACCAGTTGTTACATCACCCATAAACTGCTTTTCAGCAAGGTAACCTGCCATAAGAACCTTAATTTCTGATAAAAATCTTGTCTTTGTAGTTAAAATATCTTCTTCTTCTGGTAAATGCATAGTCATTCCTCCTGCAAATCCCCTACTTACAATAGTTATTTTATGAACTGCATCCACTTGAGGAACAAATTTTGAAACAACCGCATGTCCTGCTTCATGATATGCAATAGTTTTTAGAACTCTATCATTTCTCTTTCTTCTTCTTGCACTTCCCATTACTACCTTTAAGGTTGAATCTTCAATATCATCAGTTGTAATTTCTTTTCTATCAGCTTTTCCAGCTGCTATTGCTGCTTCATTCATAATATTTTCAAGGTCAGCTCCACTAAACCCAGTTGTTCTTTTTGCAATCTTTTCCAGATCTACATTAGCAGAAAGTGGCTTATTTCTTGAGTGTATTGCTAATATTTGTTTTCTACCTTCAATATCAGGTAAATCTAGATTGATTTTTCTATCAAATCTTCCGGGTCTTGTAAGTGCTGGATCAAGTACATCTGGTCTATTAGTTGCTGCAATAACTAGAACATTTGTATTCTTTTCAAAACCATCCATCTCAACTAGCACTTGATTCAATGTCTGTTGAGTATATTGACTATTATGTGTAAAACCTCTTCTTTCCCCAATTGCATCTATTTCATCAATAAAGATTAATGCAGGAGCTGCTCTTTTTGCTTTAGCAAATAGATCTCTAACTTTACTTGCTCCAGCTCCAACGACCATCTCTTCAAATTCAGGACCTGAAGTAATAAAGAAAGGAACGCCTGCTTCTCCAGCAATTGCTCTAGCTAATAGAGTTTTTCCAGTACCTGGTGCACCTGTCATTAAAATTCCTTTAGGAATTCTTGCACCCATCTTAAGAAATCTTTTGGGTTCCTTAAGAAAAAGCACAATTTCTTCAACTTCATCTCTTGCCTCGTCAATTCCAGCAACATCTTTAAAACCTACTTCTTGTTTTTTACCATATGACATTCTTGCTTTAGATAAACCTACATTGAATATTTTATTACCAGAGTTATTCATGCTTTTTATCACCATGTATCCGACAACTCCAAGACCTACAATTAGTCCTATTTGCAACACAGCACCTAAAATAGCTTCAAAATTTGGAACTGGAGAACATTGTCTTAAATCAATACTTAATGCATCTCCACCTTCAGCTTTAATTCCAGTCCTTACATCTTCTAAACTAACATTATTTAAATTCACTTCACTTTTCTTTCCGTCCAAATATTCAGCTTGAACTTTACCTTCGCATAGAGAAACAACTTTAATTTTCTTATCCTTGATATCTTGCAAAAGTCTATTATATGGCATCTTATCCAAAGTATCTTTACTTCGGTAATAGTTAAGTAATAGTGTTCCACCAATTAAAACAAAAATAAATATAGCGATTAGTATAAATGGGTTAATTTTAAAACCAAGATTAAGTCCTTCACTAGAACTTTCACTTTCTTTGCCTTCTTCAGGACTTGTAATTGGTTGATCTGGATCGAGTTTTGGTTTTGTTACTTCTGAAGAGGTTTTTTCCATTTGATTCAAAGTATTAATTATATATGATGCTTTTTAAAACTAGCGAGGGAGAGAATTGAACTCTCGACCTCAGCGTTATGAATGCTGCGCTCTTACCAACTGAGCTACCTCGCCAATAGAAAATATAGCAATACAACTTGCATATTATACATTATATTTTCCAATATATTCTAAGAAAATGGAACATTTAACTATGTCTTGACGATATCAACTGGTTGCGGGGGGACGATTCGAACGTCCGACCTGCAGGTTATGAGCCTGCCGAGCTACCACTGCTCTACCCCGCGATATTAATATATATGATTCTACATTAGTTAAAGCCCTATTAGCAAGTGATATCTGGAACACTCGGGTACATAATGAACAGTTAGAAAAAATAAAGAACCATGTGAGA
>JBAXKR010000047.1:0-7151 GCA_037135235.1 bacterium
AACTATCGAAAACAATATAGCTAATAGAACGAATATTTTAAGTATTCGTTTTTTACCTTCAGCTTTTACTAACTCTAACAATTCTTTTACTCCAATTGCTGCGATAATTGGGATTAATGCTAAATAGTGCATTGATCTGAATGTATGATAGCTACCGATTGTCACACTTGCAACAATAGGAGATGCTAATGTGATAAGTAAAAGGAAAAGAAGAATAGGATTAATTTTTTCTTTTTTCCTAATTGATCTAAATATCTTAAAGATTAACAATGCTAATCCAATATAGAAGAATATGAGAGTTGATGCTGATATCAGTCCAAATCCTGGAATATGATGTAATACTGTTGTATCTACATTTAATATTAAGAATTTTGGGCCTAAATACTCTACATATCTTTTTGCAAATTGTAATACAAATTCTACTCCTTGATATCTTGAAGTTAGTGAAACAGTACTAAACCTAAAGTTATACTTAGCTGACTCTGCAATAAAGGGATAAAAGTTGCCTATAACAAAAACTAAAAATGTAATGGGAATAATGAATAGCTTAAGTAGCATTCGCCTATCAAGCTTTACTGTAAGTAATATTACTAGTGCCAATATACCAATCATCATGACTACAAATACCTTTTGAGTAGGATAAGACATAAACTGAAGAGCTAATGACAAACCTGTAAGTAAAAGTATCCAAATCCTAATTTTTTTATTCTGAAGGTCTTTTATTACTTGAACTAAAAATATCACTGAAAGTAAAACAAAGAACGGAACAATAGATGGTGGAATTGCAAACCTTGACTGTGCAATTAGTACAGGAGAAAAAGCCAAACCACTTATTAAGAATACTTTGCTCCAAGTTTTTAGACCTAATTGTCTTGCTAAGATAAAACCTAGAAGTATAAGGCCAATACCATAGAATGCTGTAACTAACCTAATACTAAATTCACTTAATCCAAATACAGCTACAAATGGGACTGTAGAATATACAAGTATTGGTGGTACCCAGTCTCCAAATGCCTCAAAGTTAGTAGGAAGAAAGTTTCCATGATGATCTTTAAGTGAATGTAATAGTGAAAATGCATCATATCCATTTATTGCTTCATCTTGATTAAGTGCTACTGGGTTATTTTGAAGATCATACAACCTAATTCCAACGCCAAGAAGTACAATTGCTACAAGTGAGATTTTAATAAATAGACCAAGATATTTATCAAATCTAAGTTTTGCAACAAGAAGTAAAGCTTCTACAATAATCTTCTTACTGATCTTAGATTCCCCTCTTACTCTATCAGGAAATATTATTGGTACTTCTTTGATACTAAATCCTGCTTTGAATGCCCTATACTTAAGTTCAATTTGAAACCCATACCCATTAGCTACAATTGAATCAATACCTATTGTCTCTAATACTTCTCTTTTATACATATTAAAGCCACCAGTTAAATCAGAAGCACTGATACCTAAAATAATTCTTGAATATAGATTTCCCATCTTACTTAAAAGCTTTCGAATTATGTTCCAATTCACAACACCACCATTTTTAATGTATCTAGAACCAATTACTAGATCTTTTTGTTCAATAAGTTTTAATAAGTCAGGAATATATTTAGGATCATGTGAGAAATCTGCATCCATTTGCAAAATGTAATCAACTTTATAATCAATCTGATTCTTCATTCCTGCAACATATGCCTTACCTAAACCATTTTTTTCTTTTCTATGAAGACAATCAACAATAAATTGATCACTCTTTAATTTCACTTTCAGCTTATCTACGATCTCCCCTGTTCCATCTGGAGAACTGTCATCAACAACCAATACCCTTACAAATACATCAGATTTCTTTAATTCATCCTTTAGTTTATGAAGTAATTTCTCAATGTTTAGTGCCTCGTTATATGTAGGGACTACTATTCCAAGTTTCTTCATATGTATATATTATTATTTAGATATTTGGATTATATCCTATTAATGAAGCAGATTAAACTTTTGTATAAAGCAAATCTTACTTAACTACTTTTGATGTTACTATTAAGTAAAGTTTACGTTTAATTATTATATATATTTTATTCTTCACATGAAAAAATCTACACTCGTACTTATAGTAATTGCGATCTCATCTATACTTTCATCATATATATTAATTGAAACATATAACTCAGGATACTTTACATTCTTTCTTGTTTCAATAATTCTACTTCTTACTGTATTTGCACTAAATTATCTATCCAAAAGGAAGTTAAGTTTTAATATTCTTTCAATTTCTTTAATAATTGCATACCTATTAAATACACTTGGATTTATCATAACAACAAGTGATGCAATATTTCTGAAGATATTCCCAAACATAATACTAATTAGTGCTATTAGTATTGAACTAACAAGTGAATACATTAGCTCTGGAATGATATATAGGCAAATAAAAGGATTTCTTTTGCAATTTGTGTATCGACTTATTGGACTTATTGAGTTTGCACGAATGTTTAGAGTCAGTAAACTTCAAGTCACAAATTCCAAAAAGATTGCACTTGTATCTTTGTTTTTGTTTTTTATTGTTGGACTCCCAATCGTGATATTTGTATTAATCCTGCTTGCTTCTTCTTCAAATCAATTTTCACAAATTCTAACAGACTTAATTAATCTGGATAATATCAGTATAGAGATTAATATTTTCAGATTTATTCTTGCAATAATCATTTCCCTCTACCTTGCAACTGAATATATATTTATAAAGAAGCTTTCTGAAGTAAATTTCAAGAATAGTGAGATAAGTACTTCCGAGGTAGTTAAGAAATATATTGTATATGTATCACAAATTACAATTAGTATTCTAAATCTATTCTATATCGTCTTTATTTACATTCAGCTAAAGTATGATTTTAATAACCTTTGGGCATATATACAGGAAAATAACATTACGACTTTTAGTTCTCTTGCAGTTACTAGGTTTACTGAGTTACTGATAGTAAGTTTTATTAACCTATCAATTATATATTTCGTAAGTAGGCCAATAATTAAAATTTCATTTAGCTCAATTTTTACAAAGATTATTAAATTTAATTCATTATTCTTAGGAATCTCGACTCTTGCACTAATATATTCAGTGCATACTAGACTTTCTATGTATGAATCAGGTTATGGTTTTACAGTATTAAGGCTTAATTCACACATATTCTTAATTACTCTGGTAGTTGCAACTATTTGCTTAGTACTTCCTATTATCATTGGGAAAGAAATGAAGAGAGTTTATCAAATTGCGATTTCCAGTTTTATAATATTCTTTGGAATAATATTAGCTATTCCAACAGTATATGTTAGTAACAAAATTAACTTTGAAATGTATAAAGCTGGAACATTTAGAACATTTGATATTGGATATTCTACAAATGATCGAGTATATCAAGGTGGTGATTCAGATGCCCTTTGGGGTGCTCAAAATACCCTATATTCCAATGACATATCTCTATCATCTGCCGATGACGATGGCATATTAGTTCTTATTGAGTATTTAAAATATATTGAAGAGAAGAATATTCAAACATATAATTATAAGATAATATCTGCAGTTAAAGAAGTACTTAAAGGCAAGATTGAGGGGATAGAGCATAAGCAGAAATCGGAACATATAGTTAATCGAGATTACAACCTTATGTATCAGATAATACTTGGGACATATAAGAAAAATTAGTCTATTTCTTTCCGATATAGATATATTTCTTTCTAAGTCCTACATCTACAATATCTGAAAATATTGTTTTGAAATACTTTGTATATGCTTTTTTCTGCTTATCTTCCATAATTGCAATGATTCCACCTGGGTTTAAATGATTGAATATATTCGTAATAATTTTATCCGTTATTTTTTCATTAAATGAGTTAAATAACATAACACTAGCCACTAGATCGTATTTATTATTTGGAAATGTTTCTGTTAAATCCATACAATTAAAAATTATTTTGTCATCTTTGAATTTAGCCTTAGCGGACCTAAGCATTTCAGATGAGAAATCGACTAGTTCCAAATTCATATATCCTTTGTCGAATAGAATTCTAGATAATATTCCTGTTCCGCATCCTAAGTCCAAGATATTCATATCTTTGGATATTTGATTAATGTTTAGCTTCTCTAGAAGAGCCTTAGCCATTGGAATATTGAAATCCTTTGAAACCATCATGTCATAATCTTTGGCAACCCCATTCATAAACCTTTTTTCTTCAGTATTTTTATAATCCAATGGAAAGTAGTAGTTACCAAATGCTTTATATATTATCTCCCCACAGTTTGAAGTTTCAATACTTAAAAATCTTGGTAATTTATCATTAATATCATTTATCTTAATCCATGCAGGTCTATCCACCCAATCTTGTTCTGACTCAAAAACATATCGATTATTATCTATATCAGTTTTAAAGTATTCAGATTTGAAATTGAAAGTATGCACGTCTTTTTTCATAAAATAGAAATAATAATTTATTTATTATTGACCGCATTTTGAGTATCAATATCGTATGCAATAGCTGCACTTGTTTCGTCACTACCTAATCTATATGTTGGCTCTCCCCAAATATTACCCTGATGTTCACAAAGCAATACACTTTTGTCTCTATTTGCATGAACACTATGAAGCCTTCTCGCAATTTCTGACATTGTATCTCTATATATATTTCCAATTACATCTTTTTCAGATTGAAGTGTATAACAAGCAGTAACATCCCCATTAACTTTAATTGTAACTCGATCTCTACCTGCTTCACAAAAAGTGTTCCCTTTTTCATCTAAACAATGGTACACCTTGAAATCTCCAAGTTCCCCTTTTAGTGATAATACATCGACCATAATTCTTTGAATATCTGATAAAGGAATTAATAGATCTTTATTTGCATCTGTCATTGGAAATACCGGTCTTATTACTCCAATTATTAACTCATTTGAGTAATGTGTAACAATATATCTAACCTCATTAAATATTGTTTCCCTGTTTACACTGCTAAGAGTAATCGCAACTCTAAATCGTATATTATTCTCCTTTAATAATTCCATTGCATGGAAAACATTATTACTGGCTTCACCTGGCCTTAAACGTTTATTAATGACAGGATCATGTGAATCTAAGGATACACTTAAGAAAAGCTTTTCAGGATACTTTTGGTTTAGGGCTTTAAGGATTCCGATGTTACCATCATTTAATAATGTTCCATTTGTATTAACAGAAACTTCTTGTCCTGTTGATAGAGGAATTTCTAATAGTTTGGGCCAATTCTTATGTCCCATAATTTCTCCTCCAGACAAATCGTACCAGTATTTTTCTAATTTAAGTTCCTCTATTTTTCCTACCATTGTTTGCATTTGTTCTGTTGAAATCCCTGCTTTAGATGAATGTGGTGCATAACAATATCCACAAAGTAGATTACACCATTCAGTTGCCATAATATGAAAGGAAACGTAACCATTCCTAAATAAATCATTTTCTGGAATAGGCATTGATATTTCAGCACTTATATTTGCCATTTGAAATAGAATAATAATTATTTAAAATTTACCCTTTGAGTAATTAATTATATCTCTGTTGGAACCAAATCCTTCTAGTAGAAGTTGCTTACTTCTAATAATTTCATACTTCCATTCTACAACTGTTTCATCATCAATCTTTGAAAAGCTTAGGCTTAAATTAATACAATCTTTTTTTCTCAATCTCACAGGCTTTTCGCACAAAATAAATGATTGTTGCCAATGAGTTTTACTTCCTGGCTGTGTATTTATTGCAATATCTTTGTATAGCTTTGCATTGAACCATATAGTAAAACCTTCAATATTTCCATTTTTATTAATTATAAACCTATGGTTTGAAGTGTTTGTAAGTTCTTTATTCTTACCAAGTATGTAGTCATTACAAATACTTTTTTGAGAGAGTAAAGATGCTTTATTTATTAATAGACGAGAATATATATTGTTGGAGGTAAGATTTTTAATGGTACTAAAATTAAAACTTTCAATACTATTTTCCCAAAACTTTTTCATTGGTATTACTGTTTTTGAACTCGATGGACAACAATATATTTCTAGCTCATATGGTATGAGTATAGTATCTTTTTTCCCAAACTTTTGTTTAACATTATAAAATATATTAACTGTATTTTCTTCGATTCCAATGAGTCCTAATGTTTCCGAAACTATTATGTCCGCTTTTTCGGGAAGAGATACTTCTTCAAAAGGTTTTGTAATCACTTCAATTGTATTTTCAAAATGGTTATCTGAAATAATTTTCTTAGCAAGGTTTGCTATTGGTCCTAACTCAAAAGTATATATTTTTCTTGCTCCATATCTTGCCGCAAGAAGTGAAAGAATACCAGTACCTGTTCCTATTTCTACAATAATTGATTTCCCAGGAATAATAGCTTTTCTCAGTGCATTCTTATACGCAGTCATTCTTATCTTATCCTCTAACATTGTTTGATGTGCACCAAATTTAGAAAAGTATCCTTTAATTGGGAATATTTCAAACTGTGAATAACAAGGCTTACCGTTTATAATTTTGGGCATGCTTAATAAAGCTATTAATTAATGGATTGGGATAACCAGGATAGGATAAATATTCCGGATGATATGCTACTGCTATAAAAAACTTGTTTTTTACTAACTCTAGTGATATAGGTTGGTAAACTAAAGGTAAAACCCCGCTGATTAATAGTTCTCCCTTTAATGAAGATAAATTATTAAGTAAATCAATTGATATATTCGTATTTCGCCTGAATCTTTCGGATATTTTAGTATGGTTATATATTGAATAAAGTTTACTTTTTGAAAGCAGACTTATTTTCTTCTCGCCTGTGAAAAGGGGAATATTATTTATTGATAATTTGGACAAATTCCTTGTGAAGCCTATTTCTTCTTTCAATTCCCCGATTTCAATATCACTTTTTAGTTTGTTTGTAAAATACTCTTTTAATACTAAGTCGAATGCAAAAGAAATACCTAAAAATGGAATATTGTTTTCCCTTGCATATTTTATTGCTTTTATCTTATTCTTAATATGACTTAGCCCTTCCCCGACAAGTAACCCACTGCATTTCTTAATTTCTGTTTCCCAGCTTGCTGAATCATCAAGCCATATTAATTTGATGTTAGTATTAAGATCAACTGCAGAGTGTTCAAT
>JBAXKR010000048.1:0-7090 GCA_037135235.1 bacterium
CTCCCACCTACATATTAATGAATTATCATAGCAAGCTAGAGGATTTATTAACATTAGCTCATGAAAGTGGTCATGGGATTAATAACGAGATGATAAAGAAAGCTCAAAAAGGAATATATTTATCAACACCTCCTTCTACTGCAGAGATTGCTAGTACTTTTTTTGAAGATTCAGTTGTATCTGATTTAATTGCAAAAGCTTCAACTGAAGAAAAACTTCCAATAATACTAAAAAAATTGGATATGGATATTGCATCTACATTTAGACAAATATCCTTCTATAACTTTGAAAGAGATGTGCATATAAGCTTTAGAGAAAAACATTACTTATCAAAAGAAGAAATTGGACAAATATTCCAAAGTAATATGCAAGAATATATGGGGGATGCAGTTTCAAAAGATATAGGTTCAGAAAATTGGTGGATATATGTTCCTCACTTTAGATACTACTTCTATGTATATTCTTACGCATTTGGAATACTAATAAGTAAATACATGGAAAGAATGGTCAAAAAAGATCATAAGTATGTTGATAATATTAAATATTTCCTAAAGGCTGGTACATCAGAAGAAGTAAAAGTAATTATGAGTAAAATAGGAGTTGATATATACTCTAAGGAAATATGGGAAGAAGGAATTCAAGAAATGAGAGATAATTTAGAATTACTAGAAAAATTAGCCAATGAACTACAATAACTTCAAAAAAGAATTAGGACAGAATTTTATAAGAGATGAAGATGTGCTTGATGACTTCTTGGCTAAGATTGATCCTAAAGAAGATGAATACATAATAGAAATCGGTCCAGGAGATGGTGCACTTACAGAAAGGCTTATTCCTAATTCAAAAAAGGCTATTTCAATTGAAGTAGATGGTGAACTCGTAGGCTTACTTAACATTAAGTTTAAAGATGTCGAACTTGAAGAACCAATTAGTAATAAATGGAAAGTAACTAATCAAAATGTTTTAGCTTTAGATATTTCCAAAACTATAAAAGAACTTATTGAGAATAACAAAGAGAAAAATATAAAGATTAAAATTGTAGGTTCACTACCATATAATATCTCAAAACCAATTATTCAAAAGTTTATTGAATTTGAGTATGACACAATTACTGAATTAAATGGATCAACACCAGAAATATATTTCCTTATTCAAAAAGAAGTAGCAGAGGATTACGAAGCCAAAGCTCCTAAATCAAGTTTCCTTTCCAATTATCTTCAAGTATATGCCAAAGCAAAATACCTTATGACAATAGATAAAGAAATGTTTGAACCTGAGCCTAAGGTAGATGGTGGATTATTAAAGATAACAATTGGAAATGAACTTACTAAAAAAATGAGTTTAGAAGAAAAACAAAAACTTATAAAATTTATTCATGCAGGATTTGCATCTCCTAGAAAAACATTATTAAATAACTTTAAGAATATTGATTTTGATTTAAATAAATTAAAAGAGTTAAAACTGAAAGAGCTTATTAGACCTGCTGAATTAAGCTTCAAAGATTGGATAAATCTATACAAATAAAAAGCATTGAAATGATTTTGGATTCTGTTAGAATCTGAAAATATGGAAATTTATTCTCCTATAATAAATTTATTAATTGTTTAACTTGCCTAACACAAACAATTTCAACACTATTAAGATATTCTTAATAGTGTTATTCTTAATTGTATTAATAGTAGTAAGTATATTTATAGTTTCCCAAACAAAGAAATCAGATAGTAAATCCCCAATTATTGCAACTACTATTTCAAGTAGTAAAACTAGTTCCATATTATCTGGAGATGTAAAAGGATTGGATAGTGTAGAAATTCCAGGAGTAGAAGGATTAAACTTTTCAAGTGATAAGTTTGACTATGATGCAATAACAATTCCTAGCGGACAAGATAGTATTAGCTTCATACCCAAAGGAAGTGGGACAATAATTGTTAATGGTGTTGAGGTAACTTCTGGTGATACATCAGGAATTATTTCACTAGCACCAGGTGAAGAAAAAACTGTAGTGATTGAAATACTAATTCCAGGATTTCCAACTAAAACATATACTTTTAAGTTTTACAGAAGTGCTGGTATTCAAGCAACTCCAGTATTTAGTCCATCTTCAGGAAGTATTGCTTTTAAAACATACATAACTATAACTTCTGACTTAGCAGATACGATATATTTTACAACTGATGGAACTGATCCAGTTTCAACTGGACTTGAAAGCTCACAAATATATTCAAGTCCAATATATATATCTAGAGCAATGACCATCAAGGCAATTGCAATAAAGAGTGGGTGGGATAATAGTGCGATAGGATCTGCTTCATATACTCAAGCAACCACAGCTAACTTATCAAATATCTCTATATCTAATTCACCATCAAACTTTACCTACATAACTTCAACATATACTTACACTGGTATCACAGTTGACAGCAGTGTAAGCAATGTAACAATAACTCCAACTGGATTAGGAACTATTACAGTAGATGGAACAGCAGTTTTATCAAGTAATGCTTCACAAAGTATTACTCTTACTTCTGGAGTAGCTAAAACAATTACTGTAATAGCTACAGAATCAGGTAAAATAAGTAAAACATATACATTAAGTATAACTAGAAATTCTGGAGTTCAAGCTACACCAACATTTAGTCCAAATCCAGGAATTATTGATTCACCAACTTTAATTACAATTTCATCTTCAAGTGCAGATTCAATATATTACACAACAGATGGGACAACTCCAACAACTTCATCTACAAATCAAGCAAGTACTCCATTAATAGTATCTTCAGACACAACAGTCAAGGCTTTAGCAGTAAAATCAGGATATATTAATAGTAACATTGCATCTGGTATTTATGCATATAATTTGTTAAGTAATCCCAAATTTGCATCTGATGACAGTTTATGGAGCTCTAAGTATGTAGTACCGGGAGGATACGCAGAAGTCCCAGGAAATGGGACATATGGAACTAGTAATTTTCTTGTGATGAAATATGAAGCTAAATGTGCAAATATCTCAACTCCAAATGTAGGACTATTAGAACCATATTTTAGCGCTTCTGACACATACAAGGATGATGGTGGGTCAAACCTCCCTAATAACTGTACAAATGTAAATGGGAGACAAGTAGTTTCACTTCCTGGTGGATATCCAATAACATATATTTCAGAAGAAAAAGCTGTTTCTAGATGTGCGGAAGTCTTAATAAATGGTAGCCAAGCTCATTTAATATCAAATGATGAGTGGATGACAATTGCAAGAAATGCAGAACAAGTTCCAAGTAATTGGAGTTTAGGTTCAGTTGGATCAGGATACCTTTACGCAGGGCACAATGATGCAAGCCCAAATAAGCCAAAAATTGCATCAAGTAATGATAATAACAAAGCAGCATTTACAGACGAAGCAGGTACGACAGAGAATTTAACAACAGCTACCAATACTGCAAATGGACAATCATACGCAGTAGGTAATCAAGTTAGAACACATACACTTTCTAATGGATCAGTAATATGGGATCTTGCAGGAAATGTGGTTGAGTGGACTAGTACAACATTACCAACTGCTGATCAACCAACATCCACTCTTAATCCTGACGTAGTAAATTGGAGAGAATACTCAGAGTTAGGAACTTATGGAAGTTTAGCTTCAGAAAAATATACATCATCAAATGGAACATATAGCTCAGCATATGGAACTGGTAAAATATATTCAAGTGTTCAAGCTGTTAACAATACGCAGGTAATTGCAAGAGGTGGTAGATGGTCATATGTAGAGAATTCAGGACTATTCTCAACAGATACACACTATACAGTAACCTCATCTAGTTATGGATTTGGTTTTAGATGTGCAAGTAATCCAATATCAAAAACTCAAGCATATCTTCAAACTTCTGGAATATCAGGAACTGGAGCAGAAGGATTTGCAGTTGGTTCAAGTGCATCAGCAAGAATATATCAATTAATTAATTTAGGGAATACTGATACTTATGACTTTACAGCCTATGTATATAGTGGAGGTAATGATATTAGTTTAGATGGAACTACTTCATCAATTGCAAAATTGTGGTACAACAATTCCGTTATTGATACTGCATATACAAATGTATCAAATACTAAAGGTGCTAATTGGTGGAAATTAACTGGAACAGTTGTTGGTGCAAATGAAGAGAGAGAGTTTGGAGTATTTGTAAATTCAAACAAATCTGTTGTTATCGATGATTTATCATTAGTTAAAAGAATTGAAATTTCTTCAAATATTTCAAATATCCAAATTAGTGGAAATCCACTAAACTATATCTTTACTCAAAATACATATTCTTACAGCAATGTCGTTATTCCAAATGCAGTAAGTAGCATTACAATTTCTCCAACTGGAGTGGGGGAAATATTTGTTAATGGAATTCAAGTTAATTCAGGAGAGAATTCAACTGCATATAGTTTAAATGTAGAAGAACAAAGAACATTTGTAGTAACTTCTACGGAGATAGGAAAGTCGCCTGTAGTATATATTATGTATATTACAAGAGGGGGACAACAAACAACACCTACATTTAGCATACCTACTGGAACTATTGCATATGGTACAACTGTAGTAATTTCATCAACTGGAGCAGATACAATATATTACACAACTGATGGAAGTACCCCAACAACTTGGTCAACAAATCAAGCTACTACACCATTAGTAATTAATTCAAATGTTACAGTCAAAGCATTAGCAATTAGAGCTGGATATATTGATTCAACTATACCTAGTGTAAGCTATACTCAAGCAACAACAACTAATCTAACATCATTAACTCTTAATGGTTCACCTCTCTTCTACACTTACAGTGGTTCAACATATTCATATCCAAATGTAGTTATGCAATCTGGTGGACAAAATCTTACGATTACACCAACTGGAATCGGAAGCATTACTGTTGATAATATCGCAGTAACTTCAGGAAGTGCTTCCCAAGTAATATCATTAACAACTGGTGAATCAAAGACTATTAGTATAAAAGTTCAAGAAACTGGAAAAATTCAAATTGAATATACAATCATAGTAGTACTTAGTCCAGTATTAATAGGACAAATTTATCAAGGAGGAAAAGTTGGATATATTGATACAACAGGACTCCATGGATTAATTGCGGCAGATAGCGATCAAGGTGGTAGTACATGGGGATGTAGTGGAACTTCAATTGCAGGTACGCAATCAATTGCAATAGGGACAGGACTTTCAAATACAAATGCTGCAGTAGCTGGGTGTGTAACTGCTGGTGTATATCCTAAAGTTGCTAGAGCATATGCAGGTGGAGGATATGCAGATTGGTATTTACCAAGTAAGGATGAATTAATTGCAATACTTAATAACTATCAGCTAATTGGAAATTTTACTGCAAACTCGAACTATTACGCTAGCTCTTCAGAATATGCTGGATCAGAAACAACAGTAGTATGGTCAGCATCTCCAGGAGGGGTAATGCGAGTAGGAGGGAATGGAAAAGCTATGGTACTATTCAATAGACCAGTAAGAAGTTTTTAATAACTAGATAGTTACAAGTAAGCTAGTTGTCTGGTAAACTACATACATGGCTAATTTCTTTAAAGATAACAAACAAGTCTTATTCATGCCTGATGCAACATATGGGATAGTTAACAGTGCATCATGGAATGATATTTCAAGTGTTGGAACTAAGGCAATAGTTACAAATACCTTACATCTATACATGAATGCTGGAGATGAATATATTCTATCTCTTGGTGGATTTAAGAAGTTTACAAATTGGAGTGGTGGTGTAATTACAGATTCAGGAGGATTCCAAGCATATTCTCTAGTAAATAGAGGACTTGGAAAGATGTTTGATGACAAAATTGAATTTATTAATCCTCGAAATGGAAATAAATATGAATTAACTCCTGAAAAATCCATTGATATTCAATTAAACTTAAGATCTGATGTAATAATTGTTCTTGATGATTGTATACATCCAGATTCAAATCCCCAAAGGACTGAAAAGTCAGTTGAAAAAACAACTAGATGGGCAAGAATATGTAAAGTACATTTTCAAAAAAGAATTGAAGAGTTAAAAATATCAGATCCAGAATATGATCCTATGATATTTTGTGTTATTCAAGGTGGGAAAGATTTTAAACTTAGAAAAAAATCATTTGACGAATTAGCAGATATAGGTTTTGATGGATTTGGATTTGGTGGATGGCCTACTGATACAAAAGGGATATTTCTTGATGATCTTATTAAATTCAATTCTGATCTTGTACTATCACTTCAAGATAATCCTAAGTACAAAAATAAACACATATTTAATTATGCTATGGGAGTTGGATATCCAGAAGATATTCAAAAATGTATTAAATGGGGATACAACCTATTTGATTGTGTTATACCTACAAGAAATGCAAGACATGGATTACTTTACACATTGAATGAAAATATGGAAGTTCAAGAAATAAAGATTGGAAATGAAAAATACAATCTTGATCAAACTCCAATAAAAATAGATTCTAAAACAGAAGAATTAAGATCAACTACAAGAGCTTATCTTAAATATCTCTTTAAGATAAAAGATCCTAATGCACTAAGAATTGCTACTATGAATAATCTTGAGATGTATAACCAGATTGTAAATAGTCAAAAATAGCTAAAAAAGATTCAATAAAGTTTGTCATCCCCTCCCAATTTCTATACACTATATTTGTATAAAAACATATATTCTTGTCTGTGTAAAATATATTGAATATGCTTGTATTACTTGAACAATTAAAGAATATACTAAAGAGATATTTAATTAAGTTTAAGTATCAATTCTTTACTAAGAAAATTACCATAATTAAATGGCAATTAAACATCTTTGCAGTACTACTTTTAAGTATAGGATTAATTACAGGAGTATATGCATCTGCAACTGGAATAATTAAATTAGTAAAAGCATTTACAGAAACAACATATACAATAACTCATTCAGGAGATACCGAACTAACATGGGGAAGTGGTAATGGGACAGTAGTAACAACATCAAATGTAACTCTAGATAAGAACACAAATTGGTTTAATCTTAATTGGAATTACAAAAGACCACTAAAGATAAAGAAT
>JBAXKR010000049.1:0-7072 GCA_037135235.1 bacterium
ATATAATATATATAAAAGTGAGAGAGATTACAAAATTATTGATCTTTTCAACTTCACTTTCCGTTCACTTCAAAATGATATTCTCTAAACAATTCAGAAACATCTGAAGAATTATTTTTTAATATTTTACTCAAATGAAAAAATCAATGTTAATAGCTGTTGGAGTTATAGGCACAGGTATTGTAGTGATGTCAGTACTTGGTGCAGGAGTAGCATTTGCTGCAGTGAACCCAACATCTCCTCTTGGTAACTTAGAAACTCAAATTTATCAAAAGGTAATAGACACATTACATATATCTAATGTTACACCTGATCAATTATCTACAACCCTTAAAGATAGTAGACAGCAAGTTGTTGTAAGTGACATTACATCACAAATAGATGCAGCACTTACAAGTGGAAAGCTTACAAAAGCTGACGCCGATCTTGCTAAGAAGCTAATTGTCGAAGAACAGAAATTAAGAGATGCTAATACTATTAATCCTTCAGATTTAAAAGCACTGTCTCAGTCTGAAAGAATATTAAAGATTGATCAGCAAAGAATAGATCACGACAAACAATTATTGTCAGATCTAGGAATAACAGAAGATCAATTAACTGCACTTCAAACAAAGCTTAGAGATGCAGGAATCAGACTTGGTGGAGGTATGATGGAGAAAGGTGGACTAGGTCAAGGTATGGGAAGAGGTAGAGCTGGATTAGGTGGTGGAATGAGGAGATAAAAGATAAGAAATTCGATTAAAAGGAAGCCTAATAAAAGGCTTCCTTTTTTATTCGTAAGTTTTCATAAACTCTTCAAATTCTCTTTTAGTAAGTTTAGATATGATAATCCCCATTTGCACTTGAACATTATCAGATTTCCTAATTTGAAGATTGTATGCATTTAGCGCTTCTTTGTTTAGCCCATCTAAAGAAACTATTGCCTTTTTAGACTTCTTATCATATTTACTAACTTTGTAGACAAAGGCTAAACACATTATTTCTTTTCCAGAATAAACTTATTTAGCAAATAGATTTGTGCGCCTGCATAATCAAAAAGTGTAGTAAATTCATCCTTGCTACTTAATTTTTCCACTACCATATTTTTATGAAGTGAATAATATCCACCTTGTTTGTCCCAAGAATTAACTAATGATTTATTAACCATAGGAGGAATAGTTACATAATATGGATCAATATGAAATAATGTATTTTCATAATATGCAAAATTCCATGAATGGAACATGAATTTTCCTCTTTTACTTTTAACTTCAATTGCTTTGACTGCACAAGTATTTAAGTGCCATAGTATGCTATTAATACTAGCTTCTTTATTTGAATCGCTATCATTTAATAGTTCTATCCATTGAATTGCACAATCAAGAGCAACCACACCCATATGGTTATGAACTAGATTTAAACCCTCAAGCAAGCTTGTGTACGTATCATACTTTTTTCTTAAAGGATCTTCCCGATTTACTCTAACAATACCTTTTATTAATGCTTTTGCAGAAACTACTTCCTTAATAACTTCTTCTCTTCCTATCCAATTTGCATAAGCTGCATCTTCAGATAATGGTGATACTTTTCTACCCAATTTCCTTCCTAGTTCCTTTACAAAAACTTTCAAAAATGGCCATAAATGTAAAGTTTTTTTTAATTCAGAAACAGTTAAGATACTTGGACTTTTCTCTCCTGGGATACAAATAGAACCTAACATTTCAGTTCTTGCGTAACTATTATGCATTTTAAGAGCTGTATCAGTATTAATTTCCATGATAAACTAAAATTATGAAAATTTATGTATTTGGCAATATAGATTTTGGTTTTGATAGTATAGCACTCAGACTACTTCCTATTCTATCAGTTAAATTAGATGGTGTAGAGTTTGTTACACTTGAAAATATTGATGAATTAACAGAATTCCCAAATCCTATATATATTATGGACTCAGCAGTTGGTATTAGAGAAGTATTAGTTACAGATAAGCTTGAAGCACTTGAGAAACCTAAATCATTATCATTACATGATTTTGATCTTTCTTGGAATCTTAAACTTCTAAAGAAGTTAGGAAAGATAAATAAAGTAAAGATAATAGCAATACCAAGTACTTTAGATATGTATACGGCTATGAATGAGACTGAAGAAATAATTAAAAAGCTTCTAATATTGAAGTAATCTTTTCATAGTAATTCTCAATAGTTATCACATCAGATTTATTTTCAATTGGGAAAATATCATGTGCACTTCCTTTGTTAGATTTTATCTCAACAGTAATATATCTTTTTTTATAGTCTTCTATTATTAAATCCACTTCTTTTCCACCATACTCTCTGTAGAAATAGAAATTAACCTTAGCATTTGTAAGTTTTCGCATTTTTTCAAGTTCTGATATGATAAAGTTTTCAAATACTCCACCTTTATCTGGTCTTAAATCTAAATCTCTAAAATCTTGAATTAAAATATTTCTAATACCAATATCATAAAAATACAATTTACGATTTTCAGATACTGACTTTCTTAAATTTGTTTTAAAAGAAGGAAGAGGTATGAGAATATAGTTTTTGATGAAGATTTCAATATAGTCAGACACTGTTGTTGCACTGGAATTCAATGAATTAGCAATTTCTCGAAGCGAAACTTCAGAACCTAACTGAAGTGCTATTTTTGTAAGAATATCTTTAGCAAGTTTTAAATTCTTAAGTTCATAAATATTTACTACATCTTTAAGCACATATGAATCAAGAATACCTTGAAGTAAATCTACCCTGTCTTTTTGAGGTAAATTTTCCCCTATAAACACCTCAGGATACATACCCCAAATCTCTGCCTTTTTTGCTATTTGTTTACTAAAATCATCAAGTTCAGAAGCTTTGGGTTTTTCATTAGCAACCACCTCACTAGCTGAAAGTGGCAAACAATATATTTCTTTATACCTTCCTGCTAGCGAGTCAAATTCTTTTCCAGTTTTTTGTCTTAGTTCAGAACTGCCAGTTGCAATTATTTTTACTTTAAACTCATCATATAGTATTTTAAGTATTACTGTAATCTCCGGATAATTCTGAACCTCGTCTATAAGTATCACTCTATTCTCTTTGACAATTTTCTCCAAAACATCTCTCCTAGCTTCAAATCTTTGTCTATCTAAAACCAAATCAAAATTAAACTTAGTAACATTCAATTCTTTTGCGAGTTTATCCATTAATGTAGTTTTCCCTGATCTTCTTGGGCCCCAAATGAACAATATTTTCATATTGTCACTTTTCAGATACTCTTCAACTTGATCTTCAATTGTACGTTTTAATATATTCATACTGATCATTTTACTACCATTCTGTAGTTTGTCAAGCTACAATTTAGTACTAAACTGTCCAGTGTCACTGTCCAATTTATTACCATTTTGTCCAGCCTAGTATGTATCCAAATTCTATTTTCTAAGATTCATCAAGCATTTACATGATTTTACAGTCTCTCCACATTAATCTTAAGGAAGTTTGTAGTACAACTCATACAAGGATCATATGCTCTAATTAGTTTTTCTGCTTCATGTTTAAGTTCTTCAGTTTCTAATCTTTCAAAATTATCTTCAATTAGTTTCTTAAGATCATTTTCAATATTTACAATATTTTGACTTGTTGGAACTATGACATCTGAAAATGTTACAAGTCCTTTTTCATCTGTTTCAATCTTATGATAAAGAATTCCTCTAGGAGCTTCTATAACTCCGACACCTGAGCCTTTAATAGGTTTCACTTCAATAGGTTTCTCATCAACTAATTTAAGATTCTTAAGAATATCTATGGAGTCATCAATACAATGTAACATCTCGATCGCTTGAGCTAAACAATTATGATACACATTATTCGATGGAAACTTTTGAAGATAATCTCTCGTATCTTGTATAGTTCTAGAGTTAATTTTATCTTTGTTAAGATTGATTCTTGCAAGAGCCCCTACTAGATAATCTTCATTAGCTCCTTTAAGTTTGTATCCTTTAGCTTGAGAATATGGGATAACAACTTCTTCTAGAAAATCCATAAACTTAAGTTCATCATAATACTCCTTATTGTTTATACATATTCTTCCTTCAAGAAAATTAAGTGTTCCATTTGAAAGTGCAATATAGTCTGAATTTCTATCAAGCTTAGCATTCCAATCACTAAATACTTTAATACATCTTAATGCTTTTACTCTGGATAGTTCTAATTCTTCAATTAACTTAGGAATATCAGTATCCATTGGAATTTTAAGAAATCCACCAATTGTTGGATAAGGTGCATGAATTGCAGCTCCTGAAAATATTGTAGATAATTTATTCCCCATAGCTTTAAGATCAAATCCATCATGAAGTAACTCATGCTCTGGACAATCGTGATCTGGGATATCTATTACTGAGTCTATTTTAAGTACATCAGGAAGTGAAAATATATACAAATGTAGTGCATGATCTCTAAGTATTGTTCCATTCATAGTAAGTCTTCGAATGAGTCTTGTTTGTTCAGTTATTTTATCGTGTATTCCAAAAGCTCTTTCAATCGCTTCAATAGATGCCAGAAGATGAGCGGTACTACAAGTACCACATATTCTAGACAAAGTTGATGGGACTGACATATAGTACTTACCTCTGACTGCTTCTGTATAGAATCTTCTATAGTCTTCTATTATGAATTTAAGATCAGTAACAATACCATCTTTAACTTGAACTTTAAGTTCAGCATGACCTTCAATTTTTGTTATTCCATCAATTGATATATCTTGATCTTTATGCATTTTGGTTATTAAATTCTTTAATATATCCTTCAAATTTAGTTATGAATTCAGCTTCATTCATAGGGCAACCTGAAAGACTATCATCAACATTAACTACATCGGATACTTTCTTTACCTTATCTGAATACTTAAACTTTTCAAAAGTATCCTTGTACTTGTTCAATATCTCTTCTGGAAATTCATTTCTTTTATTTGACGGTTGTCCTGTTACAGCACAAGAACCAATTGCCACAAGTTTTGTTGAATTTATTCTTACCTTTAATAGTTCATCAGCTTGCTTACTTGATGATATTGCACCTTCAACAAAAGCAATATCCAAATTATGCATATCATTTTTAGTTTTAAGAATTCTAAAATGACTAAATTCAATCTTTTGTTTCCAATCAAAAAACTTAGTATTTAATATCTCAGTAAACAGAATTAAACTATCTTCACAGCAAGTAAATGAAAACCAACCAACTTTTAATTTACGATTTTGCATATTAGAAGTTAAATAACCTCCTTAAACTATCAAGAATTAAAGTAGTAGCATCATTACTAATAGAAGATGTAATTGAAACAGTATTTGAAGAGTATCCAGTATTGTTAGCCTTATCCTTACTTACAGATCTAAAGTGATATACCTTAGATGGCTCAAGACCTGATATTACAACAGCATGGTTGTATGTAAGTGTATAGTCAGTTGTTGATTTTAATTGATATGTATCAGAGTATCCTTCTCCATATTCAATAGAAGATGTCGATAACTCATCTGTATTCCATGAAACCACTATTTGTGATTTTTGACTATTTGTATTTGAACTGCCAACTGGAGCTGTATCTACAGTCATTTCAGATATGACAGGTGGTCTTGTATCTGTTGCTGTAGTAAACCTAATATTTTCACTTACTGCCTCATTTCCTATCCTATCTCTTCCTTTAACAGATAATACATATACCTTTTCTGGAAATAGGGAACTTAATGACATCTTATGAGCACCATTTATCAATGTTAGATTAATACTATCTCTAACATCACTTGGATTATCAATTGGATAGTAACTTAATATTGATGATATCTCAGTATTACTATTCCAATTAATTACAATTGTAGTATCCGCTGTATTTTTAATTTGTTGTATCCTTATATCACTCACTAAAGGCTTTGGTAATGTGGAAAAATCATATATAGAACTTTGATACTCATTTCCTTCTAAGTCAAACTGATTCAATTTGTAATAGTATCTAGATCCATCTTGAAGACCATCTAATGAGATAGAATACTTTGTCTCATTTGTTGATGTTGATAATTCCTTTACTCCGCCAAATGATGTTGTAAGTCCATAGTAAAGTTTAATTTTTGTAGCTTTTATTGATATAAATTCAACTTGTGCACTATCTATGCTTACATATCTTGTAATTGCACTTTTAACAACTGGAGCTGAATCTGTAACAAATGTTTTCTCAGTTGACTTCCCTGTATTACCATCTTCATCAGTCCACTTAGAAACAAAATAGTAAGTTGTAGATGGAGATAAATTAGTTAAGTTTATTACATGATTTGTGACCATATTTGAATTTGAAAACTCTTCCTCACTATATTCTCCACTTCTTGTTCCAAGTGCTACCTTTGAATCACTTATTCTATCAGTCCCCCAAGATATTTTAGCTTTCTTTGTAGTAATATCTGAAACAATTGGTTCTGATTCAAGGCTTGCAGGAGATGTCCACTTACCAGTTGGAAATATACTAACAGCATTAGTTCCAGAACTAACTGCATTAGCTCCATCTTTTGTATACACCTTGTAGTAATACATTTGGGATAGAGGTGTGTTATCTACATATGATAAACCAACAGTTTCTCCTACTTTACTAAAACTAATACCATTACCTGACCTATATATCTGATAAGTTAGATTTCCTGCACCCATATATGTAGGTTCGGTCCAAGTAAGAGTTACATTCCATTTACTTTGAGATTTAATTGATGAATCAGATGATACTAAATTCCCGACGTTATCAGGATCAGTTGAATTAAGAGTGAAAGTTCCAGTTATATAGTTAGATGGAGAATAGTTAGGAACAACTGAATTATCTATAGCTACAACATATACAATATTTGCACCCTTGTTTACTCCTGGTAATGATTTTAAATCTACACTTGTTGATGTTTCATTATCAAAGTATGTAGATACATTACTTAATACAGTTGCCAAAGTTGATGGTGGTGCTGTATTTATCATGTAGTAATAGTGAGTTACACTCATACCACTACCGGCAGTTGCTTCTGGCCATGATAATGAATACATATTAGATGAAGAAACAGATGGAGTTACTGTCACTG